>BJFP01000086.1 GCA_014189875.1 Verrucomicrobiota bacterium
CTCATCGCCGCCGCCCTCACCGCGCAACTCGATCACGCCCCGCACCGCCCCACCATCGCCGAACGCGCCGCCCGCGTGGACTGGCCGCGCGTGGATGAAATCCTCGCCCGCGTCCCCGCCGTCCCGCCGGTTCCGGGTGACGAGCAATAATCACAACTTCGGTAAGCGCGACGCCCGATGCTGAATGAAAAAGTTCTTTCAAAAACTCTTCGGGATAGAACCACCGCCGAAAGGTGTTCAGAAGCGCGCCGAACCCGCAGCGGTGAGGCCATCACCGCAGCCTGCATTTGAGCCATACAAGAAGGGCGATGGCATTGGTGGAAAATACGAGGTGCATGGCACACTCGGCATGGGTGGTTTTGGCGTTGTGCTTCTTGCGACCGAGCGCGACACAAACGAATTACGTGCCCTCAAGACCTTCCGTGATGAACTTCTTGCGGACGGCGCGTCTCGGGATGCGTTCAGGAAAGAGGCGTTGCTGTGGGTGAATCTGGAAGAACACCCATTCATTTTGGCGGCAAGATGGGTTGAGACGTTTTCGGGCAGGCTGTTTGTGGCAATGGATTACATAGCGCCCGATGCGGAGAGGAGAGTGAACCTTGCCGACCATCTGCGATCTGGAAAACCCGTTCGTCCCGAACGTGCAGCGGAATGGGCTATTCAATTTTGCATGGGAATGGAGCACGCGAACGCTCATGGCATTCGTTGCCACCGCGACATCAAACCCGCCAACATCCTCATCGCGCGAGACGGCACGCTGAAAATTGCCGACTTCGGATTGGCTGCACTTGCGGAAAGACGCCCGGAATTGACGGATCGGCACCGTATGATCGAGGATCTCTGCAAGGATGCGGGGATGGAGGTAGCGTTCGTGAGTCAGAATAAGCCGGCGGGGAAAAATCGTGCGTTTATCGCTCAGGGACAAAACGGTGAGTTCGGTTTCAGCATCATACAGACAGAAGGAAAGATGATGTGTGGCACGCCCGGATACCTGGCACCGGAAGTGTATCGCGGCGAAACTGCCGATGTGCGAAGCGACATATACACCTTTGGTTTAGTGCTCTGGCAAATGGCGACGGGCAGCGCATCACCTCCATTTATCGGACCCTTTCGCGGAGACATTGAGGGTTTCATGCGCATGACCTACGAGCAGCAAATGTCCGGGCGAGTGCCCTCTGTCACGTCTCCGCTTGGAGCCGTGATCGAACGTTGCTTGAACCCGGCACCGCCGAAGCGGTATTCCAATTTCAGCGAACTTCGCGGTGCCTTGGAACCGATATTCCAAAAACTGACGGGGAGAGGCGTAACGATTCCGACTGCTGGCGAGAATTCAGTCGCGTTTTGGTGCAACAAAGGCGGTTCATTGTTTGCGTTGGGGCGAAATGAAGAGGCGCTTGCGTGTTTTGATAAGGCGCTCCTCATTGATCCTCGTGACACGATGAGTTGGTGCAATAAGGGTGGAGTTCTCGTCGAACTGGAACGATTGGATGAGGCGATTGCATGTTTCAATAAAACTCTGAGCATCGATCCTCAACACGCACTGGCGTGGAGTAACAAGGGTGGCGCTCTCAGAGAACTGGGGCGACATGAAGAAGCAATTACCTGCTACGACAAGGCGCTAGCCATCGAACCGCGTATGCCGACGGCTTGGAACAATAAGGGAAGAAGTTTCAATGCCTTGGGCCTGCGCGAAAAGGCGATTACCTGCTTCGACAACGCGCTC
This sequence comes from Verrucomicrobiota bacterium, assembly GCA_014189875.1. GTDB lineage: Bacteria > Verrucomicrobiota > Verrucomicrobiia > Chthoniobacterales > Chthoniobacteraceae > SXWH01. The sequence goes on from BJFP01000086.1 coordinate 1,724, forward strand.
GCTATTGACCCGCGACATTCGGCGGCTTGGACTAATAAGGGTAGAACTCTTGGCCTTTTGGAACGCCACGATGAGGCGCTTGCTTGCTTCGACAGAGCAATTGCCAGCGAACCCGGAGACGCTATGGCGTTGAACAATAAGGGCACATCCCTCGCAGATTTGGGCCGACATGAGGAGGCAATTGCCTGCTACGAAAGGGCGCTAGAGATTGACCCGCGACACGTAATGGCTTGGTTCAACAAGGCCGGGGCATAAAATGCGATCGGAAGGACGACAGCAACCATCAGGAGCTATTCCAAGTTTCTTGAGTTCGCACCGCCTCTGTATGCCGAGCAGGTCGCCTGTGTCCGAAGAATACTGAGGGATTTGCAAAGCCGGTAAAAAGTTGATGCCAGCCGAGTTCTACAAATACACAACGGTTGGAACCGCCAAGTTGATTTTCGAGACTTGCCGCATCCGTTGGTCGGCTCCTTCCAAGTTCAATGATCCTTTTGATTTCGCTATTCCTCTCACCGTTCCGTTTGAGTTCAGTGAAGTTTTGGAGCCATTCCTCCGGAAATACGAGGAGGTGCTTTACGCCACTGATGAGCCTCCATTCGTTGCAGAAAATCAGTTCACGCCGATGCTCCGCGAGCTTCGGCATGAAATGAGGAAATTGCCTCGGCATCGCTTTCGCGCCGAGAACGGTGACTTATTGGCTGGTGCGGTTTCCACTTTTGAAAACCTTCTAGCCTTGGAGGCCAAGCGTTGGAGTCAAGAAGCTGAAGAGTTCCGCCTACTTTGTGTATCTCAACACCACGACAGCATTTTGATGTGGTCACATTATTCTGACTACCATCGCGGCGTGGTTCTTCGACTCCGAGCCATTGAGGCATTGGATACGCCGCTTTGCGCCGCATATCCTGTTCGCTATTCAGAAACTATTCCGACCTGGGTCACCAAAGAGCAGTGGATTGATACGGCGTGCGGATTGCGCGCGATGGATGTCGCCGACTTCTACGCTCACGCGCTCACCAAGCACATCGGCTGGGCATACGAGAAGGAGTGGCGAGCAATCTCGGAAAGGAAGCCGGGCGAACTGCCAGGATTTGCCGATGCGCTGTTTTACCCCGAGGAGATCGATGCCGTTTATTTCGGCTGTAGGGTTGATCCAAAAGACCGAGCGATTCTCCTTTCGATGCTGACCGGACAATGGAGCCATGTGTGCGCGTATGATGCCGTTCCGATTCCGAAGGCGTTTGCGCTGGAATTCAGAAAGGTGAAGTAAATGGCTCCCAGCGCGCCCCGGCGGCGTGCTCAGTGAAAGCGGCAATGATGCGGCGTAAATGGCTGATTCCAAGGCTCTCCTGACACGCTCCAAGGCTCGATTGACACGCCCCAAGGGTCATCTCGCACGCACCCAAGGCCCGGCTGACACACGCCCAAGGGGCGATTGACACGGCCCAAGGGTGAACTCGCACGCTCCAAGGGGCGGTCTGCACGGGGAAACGCCCGGCTCGCACCGGGCAAGGCGCGGCTGACACGCGCCAAGCTGCGGATCGCACATGCCGAAACCTCCGCTCGCACGCGGCAGCGCGGCCTTGCACCGGGCCAGGGCTCGGCTGCACGCGGCCACGGTGCGGCTCGCACGCGGCCAAGGCTTCGCTCGCGCGGGGCGCGGCTGCTTTCACCCCCGAAAGCAGAAGGCGCGCACTGCCGCACGACCCTGCTCGCAGGCGGCGGCGTGAAGCGCGGCTTCGTGCATGGCGCGTGCGACAAGACCGGCAGCTATCCCGCGGAAAATCCCGTTCGCCCCGGCGACCTCGCGGCGACGATCTTTCACGCGCCCGGGATCGATCCGCAGACTGAGCTTCAGACCGCCGACGCGCGTCCGGTCCATGCAGCAGACGGCAAGGCGATCAGCGCGGTGTTTCGCATAGGGGTCGCCAGCCACGTAGAGTGCATGAGGCAAATCGGGCGACGACGGCAGCGGAATTGCCCTTTCGCATTGCCGCAGTTCAGCCGCCATCCCCGGTCGTTGGCCGAGGAGCGCCACGCTCCCCGACGCATCGCATTGTCTTCGCAACGGGGACAAGCCTGCCCCCGGAACCTTCGGGACCAGAATGCAGGCGCTGCTTCGGATGCAAAGCGCCGGAAGAAACGACGGACAGGATTGCCCGCGTCACGCGGGACGGGCGCTCCAGGCGCGAGTCTTGGCGAGTCCGCTCTTGCGGTGGCAGCGGGGCGCGGCTATTGCACGCGGCCCATGAAAACTCTTGCCTCACTTTTCCTCGCCCTCTTCGCCACAATCGCGTTCGCGGAGGACTCCGCAAAATTCAAGGTCGGCGCATTTGCATTCACGCGCCCGGCTGCATGGAAATCCATCGAGCCCACCTCGCCGATGCGCAAGGCGCAGCTCCAGGTGCCCGGCAAGGACGGCGGCAAGCCGGCGGACATCACGTTCTTCTTTTTCGGCGAGAGCAATGGCGGCGGCGTGGAGCCGAATGTGCAGCGCTGGCTCGGGCAGGTCTCGGGCAAGCCCGACACGAACAAGACCGAGAAGCAGGATTTCAACGGAGTGAAAGTCACGCTCGTCTCCGCGGAGGGCTCGCTGAAGGCCGCGCCGATGGCCGGCATCGCCGAGGAAATCGCGGATGCCGCGCTGCTCGGCGCGATCCTCGAGCACGCGGAAGGTGCGGTCTTTGTGAAGATGACCGGCCCCGCCGTGCTCGTGAAGGCGAACCGCGAGCAGTTCATCGGCCTCGTGAAATCGGCCACGGAGAAAAAGTAACCATGGCCGACTTTCCGACGAGCTATTACGTCAGTTCGCTGGTCGAGATCCTGCATTTCATCAGCGACGACCTGGTGCAGTGCGACGCGGGCACGACGATCAGCGAGCTGTTCAACGACGAGTTCGACGACCTCGATTTCGAGCTGGCGCTGACGTGCTTCGAGGGCACGCACCGGCTCGCGTTCAAGGAGCACGTGTGGAAGGACGATCTCGAGAGCTTCGAGGAGAAGACGATCGAGGAATTCGTGGACGAATATCTCGACCCGCGCGAGCAGAAGGACCCGCTCTTCATCACGAAGCGGTTCCTCTTTTACGAGAAGTCCCTCGCCGCCGCGCTGCGCGAGGAATACGAGTCGCCGCCGCCGGGGGAATACTGACGTAACGCGGGCAATCCTGCCCGCGGAGCGGCCTCACGGTGGCCGGACACCCTCGCCAAAAACACGAGGCGCCTGCGGCGGGCCAAACTCCCAACGCCAAACTCCAAACTCCAAACTTCAATACGACCGGCGCGCCCGGAAGAAATCCACCTTGGCCCTTGCTCTGAATATCAAGTCCCTGTATCTCCCGCGCCCAATATGCGTTTTCCATTAGCACTCACGGCGCGAATCGCCCGGCACATCATCAGCAACAAGATTCGCGGCGTGAAGAAATTTGCCACGGTTCTCCAGCTTGAACCGCTGCACACCTGCAACCTCACCTGCACGGGCTGCGGACGCATCCGCGAGTATTCGACCTCGATCAAGGATCTGATGCCGCTCGAAGATTGCCTCCAGGCTTCCGACGAATGCGGCGCTCCGATGGTGAGCATTTGCGGCGGCGAGCCGCTCATCTACCCGCACATCGAGGACCTCGTGGCGGGCCTGCTGAAGCGCAAACGCATCGTCTATGTCTGCACGAACGCGATGTTCATGCGGAAGAAGATGCGCGACTACCTTGCGACGCTTTTTGTGAAAAATGCGGTCAAGGCCGAAGCTATGGCGCAGGTGCTGGTGAGCGAGGAACTCATGACGCAGGCGCAGGCCGACGAGGCGCGCAAAGGCCCGAAGGACGCGAAGAAGACCGTCATCGCGCCGACGCAGTGGATGTATTGGAATGTGCATCTCGACGGCCTCGAGCGGACGCACGATCTCATCGTCGAGCGCGAAGGCGTCTTCAAGGAGGCCGTGCTCGCGATGCGCATGGCGAAGGTGCTCGGCTACCAGGTTGCGACGAACACGACCGTTTACAAGGAGACCGAGGTGCAGGAAATCGAGGATCTCTTCCAGTTCCTGAACACGCTGAACGTGGACGGCCACACCATCGCGCCCGGCTACGAATATGACGCCGCCAAGGCCGACATGGTGAAGCGTCTCGGCATCGAGCCGGAGAATTTTTTCCTCACGCGCAAACTCACGATCAAGAAGTTCGCGAAGATCGAGGAATGGGGCCGCCTCTTCCCGATTCTCGGCACGCCCGTGTATCTCGAATTCCTCGCCGGCAAGCGCGACCTCACCTGTTCCGCATGGGCGATTCCGACCCGCAACGTGCGCGGCTGGAAAGGCCCCTGCTACCTGATGACGGACGGCCATTACAAGACCTACAACGACCTGATCGAAAAGACGAACTGGGACAAGATCGGCGTCGTGAACGGCGAAGCACGCGACCCGCGTTGCGAAAACTGCATGATGAACTGCGGGTACGAGCCCACGGCGGCGCTCGGACTGAACGGCAAGCGCGGCGACCTGCTGAAGACGATCAAATTCAACTTCGGCACGAAGCCGAAACCGAAGCCGGTGCAGGTCGATGCCTTCAACGGCGTGACCAGCGGCAAGGGACATCTCACCGGCGCGGATGCACCGGCGCAAGTGGCGAAGAACTCATGCTCCAGTACTGCCGGCGCTGAGAAGGAATCGCTCGCTGCGACCGCGGCGAAGTAAATCCAAAGCCTCGGCAGAGTCCGATGATCACAGAGACCTTTTCGCAGACCGAGCGCGATCCGCCTCAGAGCGCGATCTCCCGCGCACAGGCGAATCTCCTCCGCCTCCAGCACGACGACGGCCACTGGTGCGGCGAGCTCGTCGTGGATAGCACGCTCGTCAGCGACTACATCGCCTACATGCACTGGGCGAGCGAAGTGGATCCGGTGCTCCAGGAAAAATGCGTCGCGCACATCCGCCGGCGTCAGCTTCCCGATGGCGGCTGGAACATTTACGAAGGCGGCCCGAGCGAAATCAACGCGACCGTGAAGGCCTACTTCGCGCTGAAGCTCGCAGGCCACGCGCCGAATCTCCCGTGGATGCACGAAGCCCGCGCCGCCGCGCTCCGCCTCGGCGGTATCCCGCGGATGAACACCTACTCGAAGCTCTACCTCGCGCTTCTCGGCCAGTTCCCATGGAAGCATCTGCCGACCGTCCCGCCGGAGATGCTGCTGTTTCCAAAATGGCTCTTCTTCAACATTTATGAGATGAGCTCGTGGACGCGCGCGATGCTCATCCCGCTCGCGATCCTGAACCACTTCCAGCCCACGCGCCACCTGTCGTCGGAATTCGCGCTGCACGAGCTTTACCCCGCCGGCTCCGAGCAGGCCGACCTCCGCCCGCGCTGGCGCAAGCCGCGACTCTCGTGGCCGAATTTTTTCCTCTGCTGCGACCGCCTGCTGAAGCGCCTGCGCCCTTTCCAGATCAAGCCGCTCCGCAAACGCGCGCTGCGCATCTGCGAGACATGGCTGCTCGAACACATCGGCGAAGGCAGCGACGGACTCGGCGCGATTTTTCCCGCGATGCTGAATTCGATCCTCGCTCTCAAGGCGCTCGGCTATTCGAACAGCCATCCGGTGCTCGCGAAGGCAAAGAAGGACTTCGAGGGACTCTTCGTGGACGACCCTGCGGACTTCCGCATCCAGCCGTGCCTCTCGCCCGTGTGGGACACCGCGATCACCACAATCGCCCTTGCCGACAGCGGACTCCCGCCGACGCACGAGGCATTGCAGGGCGCGGAAAAATGGCTGCTCTCGAAGGAGGTCCGTATCCGCGGCGATTGGGCCGTGCAAAATCCGCACCCCGAGGCGAGCGGCTGGGCCTTCGAGTACCGCAACGACTTCTATCCGGACACCGACGACACGATGATGGTCCTCATGGCCCTGCGCGCCGCACGGCCCGATGTGGACTTCGGCGTCGCGCATTTCAGCGAGCGGAAAAGCGCGCATCTCGCGCCGCCCGCCGACGAGCGATCCGCCGTCTATCAGCGCGCGCTGCGCTGGCTCATGAGCTTCCAGTGCAGGGACGGCGGCTGGGCGGCATTTGACAAAAACGTGACGAAGAAGTGGCTCGAGGACGTGCCCTTTGCCGACCACAACGCGATCCTCGATCCGACGTGCAGCGACCTCACCGGCCGCGTCCTCGAACTGCTCGGCAAGATCGGATTTCCCCGCAACGACAAGCGCGTGCGCCGCGCGATCAAGCTCATCCAGGACACCCAGGACGCGGACGGCTCATGGTATGGCCGTTGGGGTGTGAACTACGTCTATGGCACCTGGCAGATTTTGCGCGGGTTGCGCTGCATCGGCGAAGACATGCGCCAGCCGTGGATCGTCCGCGCGTACGACTGGCTCGAGAGTTGCCAGAACGAAGACGGCGGCTGGGGCGAGACCTGCACGAGCTACGACGATCCGACCTTGAAAGGCCGCGGCCCGAGCACGCCCTCGCAGACCGCATGGGCGCTCATGGGCCTCATCGCGGCAACCGACAGCTCGCGTCCCGCCGCGTTCGACTGCGACAGCATCCGCCGCGGCATCGAGTTCCTCATCGCCCGCCAAAACGCCGACGGCTCATGGCCCGAGCCCGAGACCACCGGCACCGGATTCCCGTGCGTGTTCTATCTGAAGTATGACATGTACCGGAACAACTGGCCGCTCATGGCGCTCGCGCACTATGCCACCGCGATCGGCGCGCTGAAGCGCGAGTGAGATCCGTTGGGAGCGGCGACATTCCTGTCGCCGACCTGCGCTCGCTGCGGAGCGGCGAAGCGGCGGATTCTTCTGGCAAGGCGGAGGCCGGCTGCGGATTTATCTTGGCGCTTTCTGGGTCTTGATATGACTCCACCGACCCCAGTGGTAGTGTTTTCCGCGATGACAGTTCGCGACATCCGGCCTTTGTGACTTTTGATCAGCCCGCTACGGTGGCTACGCGAGCAGCGCCTTGATTGGTGATCCGTTGCGCGTGATCATCACTGGGCGTCCGCTCGGAGTCTTGTATTCCTTGTGCGGATCGATGCCGAGCGCGGTGAAGAACGTCGCGGCGATGTCATCGGGCGAGATTCCGTGGTCCTTCGGGCCTTCGCCCTTCTCATCGCTGGCTCCGACGACCTGGCCGTTCTTGATGCCGCCGCCCGCGAGCAGCGTGAACATCGCGCGCGGATAATGGTCGCGTCCGCCGCGCTGGTTGACCTTCGGAGTGCGGCCGAATTCGCCGGTAACATACACGACCGTGGAATCGAGCAGCCCCTTGAGCGCGAGCGCCTGGAAGAGTCCGGCGAGGCCCGCATCGAGCTGCGGGAGCAGACGGTTTTTCAGCGAGCTGAAGTTGTCCGAATGCGTGTCCCATCCGCCGAGATTCAGCGTGACAAATTTCACGCCGCTCTCGACGAGGCGCGTCGCGAGCAGTGCGCTCTGCGAGAACTGCTCCGTGCCGAAGAGGCTCGTGATATTCGAGGATTCCTTCGAGAGGTCGAACGCCTCACGCGCCTTCGTGGAGCGCATCATGGCGTATGCCTTGCGTCCGAATTCATCCATGCCCGCGAGGATCTTGTCCTCCTTCGCGAAATCGCCGAAGGCCTTGTCGTAGCGGCCTACGAGGTTCTGGCGGCGATCCACGTCCTCCATCGTCACGCCCCGCAACGCGAGGCCGCGGATTTCCATGGGCTTGCCAGCCTGCGGCGCAGAGCCGGTGTCGAATGGGCCGTATTCCACGCCGAGATAGCCGCTCGGATTGTTGCCCTGCGAGGGCACGGCAACGAATGCGGGCAGCTCCGGCGGCGCACCGAGTTCCTTCGACACGACCGAGCCGAGGCTCGGAAATTGCAACGAAGGCAGCGGACGGTTGCCGGTGCCCATGTAGATCGAGCCGAGGTCGTGCGCCGCGAGCGTGTGCGAGACGCCGCGCAGAATCGCAAATTTGTCCGCGCACTTCGCGAGCTTCGGCAGGTGTTCGGAGATCTGCATGCCGTCCACATTCGTCGCGATCGGTTTGAATTCGCCGCGGTGCGTGTCGGGCGCGTCGGGTTTAAGATCAAAGGTGTCCATGTGGCTCGGCCCGCCGCCGAGGCGGACAAAGATGGCAGCCTTGCCCTTCGCTTTGGATGAGACGCCTTCGGTCGCGGCGTGCGCGAGGAAGTTTTGCAGGCCGAAGCCGAGACTGAAGCCGGTGATGGCACCGACCCGGATGAAGTCGCGGCGGGCGATGCCGTCGCAGCAGATGTAGTTAGACATGGTGGTGTGTTTGTTTGGAGGTTTGGCGTGGCTTGTTCGTCGTCGAAAGGATCAGTGGTTCACCATGAACTCGCGCGTGTTCAGCATCGCCCAGAGCAGATCGCGAATGCCATCCACGGGCCTCTTCGCGGCGGCGATGTCGGCCTTCGCCTGCGCGATCTCCTCGGCGGTGGCGGGACGGCTCACTGTGCGGAGGAATATCTCGCCGATCGCGGTATCGAGATCGAATTTCCGCTGCGGCTTGTCCGCCTCGGCGAGTTGCTTCGCGAGATCGGCACGCATCGTTTTCACTTCCGCGACGCGGTTCGCATACTGCTTCATCTGCTCCTGATAACGCGCCTCGGCCTCGGCATTGCCGGCCTCGGGCTTCTTCGGCTCCTTCAGCATTTCCGCAGCTTTCGCATCAATCTTCGCGATCCTGCCGCGGATGGCCTCGACGCTGCGATCCTGCGCCGGCGCGAGTCGGCTGCGCACCTCGTCCATCCAGCCCGTGCGGTTGACCCCCTCCAGCTTGCTCAACATGCCGGGATCATTCCGCGTATAGATCGTCTGAAGCAAAGTCGGATCGGTCGTGCGCTCGCAGTCGCAGTTCACCTCGCGCGCGGGCCTGCCGAAGATCGTCAGCGCGTAGCCGTCGCCGCCGCCACGGTTCTTCCCGTAGCCGGAAAACGCGTTCGGCCCGATCGTTCGCTCGGTGATTTCTGTCGCGAACTTCTCCGCGCGATCCGTCGAGGCCGTCGCCATTGCGATCGCGTCAAAGACCACCTCGGCAGGCAGTCGGCGGATCACCGCGTGGCTGAAGTTTTTCTCATCGAGCTTGTTCGTCGCATTCGTCTTCCAGCTCCGCTGATACGTGTCGCTGCTCAGGATCTCGCGGTGCAGCCACTTGATGTCGAAATTGTGCGCGATGAATCCGTCCGCGAGGTAGTTGAACAGCTCCGCATTGCTTGGCGCGTTCGCGAGGTTGAGGTCGTCCGCGGGTTCCACGATCCCGCGGTTGAAATACGACGCCCACACGCGGTTCACAAATGCCTTCGCGAAGTACGGGTTCTCCTTGCTCCGCAGCCAGTCCATGAGCGGCGCGCGCGGATCGTTATACTGCGACATCATCACTTCCGTGCCGCCGAGAATCTTCGGCGTGATGACCCGCGAGCTGTTCTGGAAATCCTTCTTGTCCTGTTTCATCGGCCGGCCCACGCGCTTGATGTCCACGTAAAGCTCATCCCACGGAATCGGCTCGCCCGCGCTGATGCGCCGGCCCATCTCGGTCTGTTCAATCTTCTGCCGCTCGTTGTCCTTCTTCGGATCCTCCACCTTGCCCTCCATCGCCTTGTCCACCTTCGCCTTGATCTCCGCGCGCAGGCTCGTGGGCGTCATCTCTCCCGACGCGACCGACGGCGAGGTATCGCCCTTCGACATCTTCTCACCGCCGCCCTTGGTTCCGCCCGCGACGCCGGAGAAAAATGCCTGAAAGTGCTCGAAGTCCGTCTTCGTCCACTGGTCGAACGGATGCTTGTGGCACTGCGCGCACTCGATGCGCACGCCGAGGAAAGTGTGCGCAAACGACAGCGCCTTTTCCTCCGGCTTCTGCACATTCTGCCGCATCCAATACCACGGCAGATTCGGCCGCTTCGCGAACTCCGCGGGATTCTCCGTGCGAAAATAGCTGCCCATCTCCTGCACGAAATCCGCGTACTTTTGATCCGCCGAAGTGCGGCTCGTCGCGAGCACGATGCCCGCCGCGAGTTGATCATACGGCGTGTTCTCTGCGATGCGCTTGTAGATCCAGTCGTACCACTGGTGCGACATCGCGCCGCTCAGGTTCTTCCCATTGTTTCCGTTCGCCCGGATGTGCCGCGGATTGTTGCCGGTAAAATCGCAGAGCTTCGTCGTCCACCACGCCGCGTAAGCGGGGCGCGTGAGCAGCTCGTCAATCTTCCGCTTGCGCTTGTCCGGCGCGGTGTCCTTTGCAAAAGCCTCCACCTCGCGCGCCGTCGGCAGCGTGCCCGTGACATCGAGCGCAGCGCGGCGCAGGAATTCCGAGTCCGTGCAAATCTCGCTCGGCAGGATGCCCGTCTTGCGCAGCTTCGCGACCACCAGCTCGTCCACCTTCGTCGCCGTCCGCACCTTCGGAAAATTCGCGCCGACCTTGTCCGAAACCGGCAGCACCGCGGGCACGGGCTCCACGCCATTGTCGTAAAATGCCACGATGTGCGTGTCACCCGGCGTCTTCGAGGTCACGAGGCCCGTGTCGTTCACGAGCGCGACCGTTTCGTCATTCGTGCGGAAACGCGTGAGCTGCGTGACATCCTCGACCGTCCCGTCCTTCCAGAACGCGAGCACCTTCAACTGGATCGCATCACCGCTCTTCTTGAAAACGAGTTCCTTCGGCAGCACTTCGAGCTTCGCAAAATCGCCCGTCTCCGCGACGTCCGATTTCGCGCCAGTCTGAAGCCACTTCAGGATCAAATTGTATTCCCACGATCCCTTGTCGAAGCGCTTCTTGCCCTTGTGCTCCTCGCCGTCGAGCGACGGCTTCGCGAGGATGAGGCTCTTCATCGGCTCCTTCATATCCACGCGAATCTCCTCCGCGCCACCCTTGCCCTTTGTGATCGCCTCGTGATCCTTTTCAAAATCGTAGCCGAAGAGCGAAAGCTGAAATCCCCCCCGCCCCTGGAACGACCCGTGGCACTCGCGCCCGCTGCATCCCGAACGCGACATCAGCGGAACGACATGCCTGCGGAAACTCGCGTCGTCCGCCTTTGAAATATCCTTCCATCGTTCGCTCGCGGGCACCGCTATTTTTGCGGCACCGGCAGACTTCGATGATTTCTCCGCCGCCGGCTCGGCGGGACGGATGGCATTTGCGAGGACGACGGCAGGCAGAAGCCCGATGAGGAGGAAGGATCGTTTCATGGATTAGGGGACGGAAAAACCACACTCACCGCCAAGTGAGGTATCCCTTGGATACAGGGTTGCAAGTGAGGCATTGATTTGGGAATCAGCAACGAACCGATTCCTTAACTGGTTTTCACTCGGAGTGAGAAAAACTTGCGGCGGAACACTTCGCCTTCCCCTCGCACGCCCGCCGAGCGTGCTCAAACGTCCCGGCTGTAGCCCTCTCCACATTCCCCCATTCTGTGCGACCCTGCCCGGATTGTCCCACACCATGATCGCTCCCCGCCTTTCGCTCCTCGTCGCCCTGCTCGGCACCGCGCTCGCGAGCGCCGCAGATTTTCCGCAGCCCTTCAACACCGAGAAGGACACAAGCATCCCGCTCATGCCCGCCGCCGAGGCCGCTGCAAAATTCAAAGTGCCGCCGCGAAGGAGCCCGCGGGGTACCCGCGCCGCAGAAGTAAGCGGACGGCGAACAGCGCCGGCTATTGCGATCCGCCGCGATAGATGCGTGCGATCTTCAGCAGCAGCGCCTCGAGTTCGCGGAAATATTCGTCCTCCTTCATCGTGCCTTTGCGATCCCGGAGTGCGGCAAGTTCACGCTCCAGCGCGTCCCGCTGCGTGCGCTGTTCCGCGGTGAGCGCACGATCGGCGGCGCTGTGGACGAGGTGTATCTGTGCGGCACGCAGGCCGTCTGGCGCGGTACCGTCCTTCGTTTTCTTCACTGTGCGCACGCCGGAGAACCACTCCGGCGGCGTGCCGAGGCCGTCGCCATTGTCTTCGAGCAGCGAATGCTCGGTCGCAAGCCGGCCCTCCTCCTTGTAAAAATCCGCGGTCTTGCGCGCAGCCGTGAGC
>BJFP01000087.1 GCA_014189875.1 Verrucomicrobiota bacterium
CGCCGTTGGTCAGCATGAGATTGCCGCCTTTCGCCGTGTCCATGCTGCTGCCGCCGCCGAGGCCGATGAAGATGTCCGCCTTCGCCGCAGCCGCGGCTTCCGCGCAGCGCCGGATGTCCTCGGTGTTGGGATTCTCGCGGACGCTGTCGAAGATCGTCACCGCGATGCCCGCCGCTTCGAGCGTCGCACGCGCGCGCTCGACGTGGCCGGCGTTCACGATCCCCTTGTCCGTGACGATCAGCGCGCGCCGTCCGCCGAGTTCCGCGGCGAGCGAGCCGACCCTGGCAAGTGTGCCGGGCCCGAAGACGAGCGGGGTGCGCGGAGTCCAGTCGAAGGGTGCGGGCGGCAGGCCGGAAGTGGAGCAGTGGTGCATGAAAATTTGGTCAGTTCGACACGTCGAGCCGGGCGGATGTTCAAAGCCGCGGCGCGCGGGGAAAATTAGATGTGCATTCGGCCACGCGGCGTGCGGGAAGGCTGTGCGCTCTGACTCTTTGTCTTGCTCCTGCTCATGCTCCCGTTGAATGCGTGTTTCAAAAAAAGAGCAAGAGCATGAGCATGAGCAAGACGTAAGAATTATCCCGCGCGCCGTATTTCTGAGCCGGAACGATTCAGTTTGTGAGGTTATTTTCAAACGCAGAGTTGCAGCGGGGGGGATCGCAGAGGGATCATCTGAAACTGCGGGCGCCGATCGGTGAGGCAAAATCATTCCTCTGCGTGACTCTCAACTCCCCTCCGCACCCCTGCGTCTAAACGTCCCGCGCAATTTTCAACCACAGCGTCCCGGCTTGGCGCGCCGATTCCGGAGGCCGCCGCGCGTCGGGCATCATCGCTGCTATACCAGCGGACAGCACACAGCCCCATGTCACGCCCGTTCTCCATCTCGCCGGGATTTTCCACCTTGCGCCGACACCCTGCATCTCTAGGGTGGGTTATCACACACATGATGACCGCCAAGGTTTTCGCCGTCTTCGCCGGAATTCTTTTCATGGCGGGCGCGGCGATAGCCGAATCCCCACAGCCGACCTACCAGAGCAGCGCAGATTTTGCGCGCTATGCGATGAAGTTGCGCGAGGACTCCATCCTCAAGCTCGAGCCGCAGGTGATCGTGCCCACGGATTCGCACAAGGAAGGCAGCGCACGCAGCCTCTACCCTTGGAAGCTGAGCATCGTCACGACCGTCTTCTGGGTCGGCGAGTCGGCCGGCCAGAACAACCCGGTGCACAATTATTCGAGCTGCTGGGATCTGAACTGGTGGCGCACGTACGGCGGCGTTGACGCCCCGACCGGACGCAAGAAACTCGAGGACGGCGGCACCATTCCCGCCGGATTCATCCCGCAGGGGAACCCGTTTTATTTCGCACTGCCCTACAACGACGTGACCGGTGGCCGCCACAAACCCGAGGCGCGCAAGATCATCCCGTGGTTCAATGCCGTCTTCGAGCAGGAGGGCAAGTCCGTCTGCCGCGACCGCTGGATCATGATCCGCCATGGCCTTCGCGTCTGCTATGCGCAGTGGTCCGATGTCGGGCCGTTCCGCACGGACCACTGGCAGTACGTCTTCGGAAATGAACGCCCGCAGTGGAACCTGAACCGTGGCGCTGGGCTGGATATCTCGCCTGCCGTGCAGGACTACCTCGGCATGGGCGGCACCGACGTGGCGGATTGGAAATTCATCGAATACTCCGATGTCCCCTTCGGCCCGTGGTCGCGCTTCGGCGAGAACAACTCGTTCGTGGTGGACGCGCGCCGCAAGGCGATGCGCCTCGCGCAGACGAAAAAGCCCGCCAGTCCCGCGGCCGGCGACGCGCCGGCGGTGGTGACGAAACAGTAAAATTGGTAGCCGCCGACGGCAGGAGGCCGTCTCATTTTCACGCAAGATCAGCCTGCTTCTACGGTCGGCAGCCACGGGAATTTTCCCGGTCGTATCCATATTTTGGTGTTTGAAGTTTGGCGTTGAGCGTTTGACCCCGCGCAGCGGCCTTCCGATACGCGGGCGGTGTTGCCGATACGAGCGGCACCTGCGGCGGGCCAAACTCCCAACTCCGAACTCCAAACGCCAAACGCCAAACACCAAAAGCGGACGCCGCCGTTTTTTCTCTTTGCGCACTTCGCCGCGATTCCGCATCTACTCGCGCCCCGCATGGCATTCTCCGCCGAACAAGCCCTGACCCTTCTCCGCAAAGCGCAGGCGAACGACCGCCTCGCGCACGCCTACCTCATCACCGGCCCCGTCGGCAGCGGCACGCGCGAAGTCGCCGCGGGCCTCACCGGCATTCTCGTTGGCGACACCGCCGATCCGCTGAAGCACGCGGATGTCCACATCGCCGAACCGGAGTCCAAGTCGCGCCGCATCACGATCGAACAGGTGCGCGAACTCGAGCGCTCCCTCCAGATGCGCTCGCTGCGTGGCGGACGGAAAGTGGTCGTCATTTTCGACGCGGATCGTCTCATGGAAGGTTCCGCGAACGCATTTTTGAAAACCCTCGAGGAGCCGCCGCGCGATTCGCACATCCTCCTCGTCAGCAATTTCCCCGAGCTGCTTCTCGAGACGATCCTCTCGCGGTGCATCGAGATCCCGCTCGTGGCCGGCGCGCGCCGCGGGCTCGACGAACGCCAGCGCCAAATCGCGGAATCGCTCCGCAATTTTTTCAAAATCCCGCGTCCCGAACTGCCGCAGGTCTTCGGCCTCGTCCGCGAAGTGCAGGCGCTCCTGGCCGTCGCGAAGCAGGCCATCGCGGACGAGACCGAGGCCATGTTCAAGACCGAGGCCAAGCGCTTCCGCGAGGCCAGCGGCGTGGACTCCGGCTGGCTCGATGACCGCGAGGATTTCCACAAAGCGCTCGCCGAGGCGCGCTACCGGAACGAGCGCGGCGTGCTCGTGGACACGCTCGAATCGTGGTGGGCGGATGTCCTCCGCCAGCAGCAGCAAGCCACGCATCTGGACTTGCCCGATTTTTCCTCCGACACCGCCGCGCTCGCGGCCCGCCTCCCGGTCTCCGACGTGATCACGCGCGCCGCCGCCATCGGCGGGCTGAGGGAAAATTTCGGCCGCAACGTGCAGGAACAGCTCGCCGTCGAAGTCGCATTCCTGGAGGCATTCAGCGCATGATCGCGCTGCTCGCTGCGGCGGCGGAGCACACCTTCGCGGAGTTCGGCCTGGTCGTCATGGGCCTGCTCGTCATCGCGTTCATCATCAATGTCGCCTCGTCGTATTCGAAGGACATGAACCGCAAGTCCTCCCATGCGACCAGCCTGCTCTTCATCGCGCTTCTCATCGAGACTTCCGTGTGGACGGTGCGCTCGTTCCACGGCGGATCGCAGGCTGGCGCATTCTGGGCCGTCGTCGTCGCCGCGGGAGTGCATTGCGTGAGCGCCGTCCTCGCGCTGTTCGCGATCCGAGAGCACCGCGACGTGGGAAGATGGCCGTATGGCCGCCGCCGCGCGTCGTGGGGCTTCTCGCTGAATGTCATCGCACTGCTCGTGCTCGCCGCGTGGTTCTGGCTCGGAGCAAACCCGAAGGTTTACAAGCGCATCTTTGAATGACGGATGACGGATGACGTCATTCGTCATTCTCTCCAGGCACCGTCCCGCCCGCGTCGCGGATCACCTTGTCAATCGCCGCGACATCCTCGAAGGCGAGATGCTTCCGCTGATACTTGTTCCAGAGCACGCGCCGCAGTTCGAGCAGGTCGTCCATCAGCGGAACGTCGTAGTACGTCCATTTGTCCTCGCCGCGCAGTTGCGCCTGGATGCGCCACTTGCCGCCAAATTTCTCCGCGCGCACCTCGCGCTTTTCGCCGTCGTCAGTCTTGTGTTTCCAGACGTGGATGTTTCGTGTTCCCATTTTCAGTGAAGCGTCGGTTCGAGTTTTGAGCGGATGGCCGGAAGTTTTGGATGTAACGCGGAGGCGGGGAGGATCAATGGGAGTTTCGCAGAAGAAGATGAAAAAATCCCTCTGCGTCGCTCTCAATTTCCCTCTGCGCCTCTGCGATAATGAATGGCGTTTCGATCCGCACTTTGAGAGATAGACACCACCTTGAAGGATCTCCGCAAGCTCCTGCTCTATCTCATCGCATCGGTCGTCCTCGGCGCGCTGCTCGCGCCGCTGCTCTTCAAGTGCGCGCATCCGCTCGCGGCGCGCGGATTTTTTCCAAACATCACGGGGCAGGGCTTCCACCGTTACTTCAGCCGCACAGTCGAGATCGTCGCCATCCTCCTGCTGTGGCCGCTCGCGCGTTCGCTGAAAGTGCGATCGCTCGCGGAACTCGGGCTTAGGTGGGACACGCGCTGGCCGCAGCGGCTGGCGCTCGGGTTCTTTGCAGCCGTCGCACTCATGGCCGTGATGTCGCTGATCATTTTCGCATTCGGCGGCATCATTTTTCTCCCCGCCGAAATGCAGCATCCCGGCGAATTGCCGAAGGTGATTTTCACCGCCGCGTGCGTCGGCTTCATCGAAGAGTGCATCTTCCGCGGCGCATTTCTCGGCCTGCTTCAGCGCAGGATGCTCCCGCGCCCCGCGCTCATCGCGAGTTCGCTGTTCTTCGCCGTGCTGCACTTCATCAAGCCGCTCGCCGGCACCGTCGCGCCGGGCGATGTCACGTGGCTCGCCGGCTTCGCGCTCATCCCGCAAATTTTCAGCCAGTGGGAAAATCCGATGATGGTCGCCGCATCCTTCACCACGCTGCTCGCCGTCGGCTGCGTGCTCGGTTGGGCGATGCAGCGCACGCGCTCGCTGTGGCTCGGCATCGGCCTGCACGCGGGCTGGGTCTTCTGCGTGCAGGGCTTCGGAAAGTTCGCATCATTCGCGCCGGGGAAACTCCCGTGGATCGGCGCGGATATCCGCATCGGCCTTGCGCCGCTCATCACCGTCATCCTCACCGGCGTGCTCTGCCACGCCTCCCTCGCCCATGAGCGTCGCGACAGCCGCGCGTAGAATTTTCCGTGCGCTCGGCACGCTTTGCTTTCCGCCGTACTGCGCGGCGTGCAAGTCGGCGACCGGGCCCGGCATCCACCTCTGCGCCGGTTGCGCGGAAACTGTGCGGCACATCGTGCCGCCGTTTTGCGAACGCTGCTCGCAGCCGTTTGATGGCGCGATCACGCAGGCGTTCACC
This sequence comes from Verrucomicrobiota bacterium, assembly GCA_014189875.1. Classification (GTDB taxonomy): domain Bacteria; phylum Verrucomicrobiota; class Verrucomicrobiia; order Chthoniobacterales; family Chthoniobacteraceae; genus SXWH01. The sequence continues at coordinate 5,112 of BJFP01000087.1, forward strand.
TGCCCGAACTGCGCGGATCGCGACGTGCATTTCGAGTGCGCCGTCGCCGCATTCCGCAGCCATGGGGTCGTCCGCGATTTCATCCACGACTTCAAATACAACGGCCAGCGCCACCTCCTCCGTCCGCTTGCCGACTGGCTCGCGCACACGCTCGACGATCCGCGCATCTCCTCGCGCCCGTTCGACGCATTCGTGCCCGTGCCGCTGCACCACATCCGTTTTCGCGAACGCGAATTCAACCAGGCCGCCGAGCTTGCCACGCTCGTCTCGCAGCGCTGCGGCGTCCCCGTCCTGCACGCGTTGAAGCGCACCCGCCACACCTCCACGCAGACAAAACTCGATCGCGCCGAGCGAATGGAAAACTTGCGCGGGGCCTTCCTCGTGCGCCACATTGCGGGCGTGAAAGAACGACACCTCGTCCTCGTTGACGACGTCTTCACGACGGGCTCGACCGTCGAGGAGTGCTCGCGTGTGCTGATGCGCGCCGGCGCTGCCTCGGTGCGAGTCATCACCGTCGCCCGCGGCTAGCACCGCAAAAACATGATCGCCCGAAATTCCAAAATCCCGGCAGCCCACCGAACGCACCCCGCTGCCCATGCAAGAAACTGAACCTTCAAACCCTATGGGAATTTTTTCCAAGCCGGTCTTCACCTCCGGCAAGAAACGCGAACTGCCCGCCGGCCTCTGGACGAAATGTCCCGGCTGCGCGGAAATCATCCACAACCTTGAGATCGAGAGCAACGTCCGCATCTGCCCGAAGTGCGAGCACCACTTCATGCTCACCGCGTGCGACCGCATCGAGCTGCTTGTGGACGAGGGCACCTTCGCCGAGCACGACGCGAAGCTCGTCTCCGTGGACACGCTGAAATTCACCGGCCAGGCCAGCTACACCGACCGCCTGAAAAAATACCAGAAGGCCACCGGCCAGCTCGACGCCGTCGTCACCGGCCTCGGCAGCATTCATGGGAAGATGATGAGCATCGCCGTGATGGATTTTGGATTTCTCGCTGCGACGATGGGCAGCGTCGTCGGTGAAAAGATCACCCGCGCCATCGAGCGCGCGACCGCGCAGCGGCTGCCCATGATCATCGTCAGCGCCAGCGGCGGCGCGCGCATGTACGAGGGGATGCTCTCGCTCATGCAGATGGCAAAGACGTGCGGCGCACTCGCGCGTCATTCGGATGCAAAGCTGCCCTACATTTCCGTGCTCACCGATCCGACCACCGCCGGAGTGATGGCCAGCTACGCGAGTGTCGGCGACATCATCATCGCCGAGCCGAAGTGCATGATCGGCTTCGCCGGCCCGCGGGTCATCCGCGAGACAACGCACCAGGAATTGCCGCCAGGATTCCAGACCGCGGAATTTTGTATGGAGCACGGCCTCGTGGACATGATCGTCCATCGCAAGAAAATGAAGGAGACGCTCGCCGGGCTGCTCACATACCTCGCGCCAGCGGCGGTATAACGCGAACGTTTTGCTCATCGGAAAAGCAAACACGCTCGCGCGATTCCCGGTCTTTCTCCGTTCGAGTGCGAATTTTGATGCGACCGTTTCTGCGGAACTGAAGCATCCAGTGAATCTGCACTCCTTCTGCGAGCGTCCATTTTTCCACGCATGACCTACCGCGAGTCCCTCGACTGGCTTTACGGCCTGCAAGTCCACGGCATCGTGCTGGGGCTGGAAAATATCCGCCGACTCTGCGACGCGCTCGGGATCGAGACTGCGAGCAGTGCGAAGCGCCGCTTCATCCACGTCGCGGGCACGAATGGCAAAGGCTCCGTGTGCGCAATGATCGCCGCAGTGTGTGTCGCCGCGAAGCGTCGCACGGGACTCTACACCTCGCCGCACCTCGTGAGCTTCCGCGAGCGAATCCAGCTCGGTCTGAACCAGATTCCCGAGGAGCACGTCGCGGAATGGCTGACGAAAATCCGCGGCATCATCGGGGGATGGGAGCACACGCCGACGTTTTTTGAAATCACCACCGCGCTTGCACTCGCATGGTTCCAGCAGCAGAACGCCGAAATCGTCGTTCTCGAAACCGGCCTCGGAGGACGGCTCGACGCGACGAATATCGTCACGCCCGCCGTCGCCGTCATCACGCCCATCGGCCTCGATCACATGCAGTATCTCGGCGACACGCTCGCGGCGATCGCGGGGGAAAAGGCGGGCATCATCAAGCTCGGCTGCATCGTCCTCTCCGCACCGCAGCCGCCCGAGGCCGAGGCCGTCATCCGCGCTGCGGCGGAAGCTGCGGGCGCACGGCTGAAATTCATCACCGAGCCTCTCGGAAAAGACTGCCCGCTTGCGCTCGCCGGGAGCCATCAGCGGCGCAATGCCTCGCTCGCATTCGCGGCGATCATCGAGGCCGGGCTGCGTCCCGAGCCGCGCGTCGTGCGCGAGGCATTCGCGAACGTGACGTGGCCCGCGCGTTTTCAGTGCGCGGATGATCGCACCGTGATTGACGGCGCGCACAACCCGCACGCCGCCGCACAGCTCGCCGCGACGTGGCGCGAGGAGTTTGGCGACGAGAAGGCCCTGCTCATCCTCGGCATTCTCGCCGACAAGGACGGGCCCGGCGTCATCGCCGCGCTGCTCCCGCTCGCCGTGCGCATCATCTGCACGCCCGTCCGCAGTTCACGTGCGCTGGCGCCTGCGCAGCTTGCGGAAATCGTCCGCGCACAGTCGCCCGCCTTGCTTGTGAGCATCGCTGATTCGCTCGAAGCCGCACTCGCCGAAGCTCGCACGAACGACGGACGCATCCTCATCGCAGGATCACTTTTTCTCGCGGGCGAAGCACTCGTCCGCCTCGGCCTCGCCGAAAGCGAGCACGAGTGGAGCGCGCAGTGATCTACTCGAAAGGCTCCATGAAATAGAGCCCGGTCGTCATCGGGAATGCGTTGTCGCTCGGCATCCGCTTCATCGCGTGCTTCTCGCCCCATGAGTCGGAGTAGATGATTTCGTTCGTCTTGTTGTTGTAGCCGATGATGAGCCGCATGTGGCCGCCGTGCGCCTGCGGGATTTCCGCCTCGGGGTACAGGCCGAGTTCCACGCCCCACATCACGGGGATTCCCTTGTCAATTTTCTCCGCGACCTCGCGCTTGAACTTCTCGAAGTCGCCCTTCTTTTTCACGGTCTTGGATTCCTTCAGTGACGCCGGATCCATCGAGCCATAGATCGCGCCGATATCAATCGTCTGCATTCCCGCGATGTTGATCTCCTTCTTCTTGTTCCGCTTCGCCTCGCGGTTGTAGTCGGTGATCATCTTGTTGAACTCCGCGTAGTCCCACTTCGAGATCGCGCGCACATGCACATGCAGCCGGCCTTGCAATGCAGTCAGCGCCTTCAGCATCGCATCGGGATTGGTGCCGCCGCCCGCGCCCGTGTTCGCCACCTGCGCCATCTCGTGCTGGTCCACCGGCATCCCGTAGTAGCGGAAGACGCGTTCCGCCGTCGCGACCGCGCAGTAGCCCTTCGGCCCCTGGTCCACCATCGGCACATTTTTCAGAAAAATATCGCCGCCCGGATCCTTCATCACGTTGGCGAGCAGCGCGGCCTTGCTCACGCGCTGTCCGCCCGCCGCCGAGGAGCCGAAGCCAAACGGCTTTGGCAGCGCCGATACGCGCAGCCGCACAAATTCCGGCCGGAACTGCACGCCCGTCGCCTTCGCATCCTTCTGGTAGCTGAACTCGAGGAGATAGACCGAGGGCGCCTTCGACCACGAGAAGCCCGTCGCCTTCACAGCGCTCGCATTCTGCTTGCCGAGATCCACGGGCTGCACGCCAGCCTTCGCGGTGATCGCCGCCTTCCATGCTTCGAGCTGCTTTTCAAATTCCACGCGGCTCGCGAAGCTCCCGTTGTCGCTGTCGCCGCGGTTGAAAATGGAGAGGTTCACGCGGAAGAGCTTCCCGTTTTGGAATTCCACCACCGCCTCCTTCACCGGAATCGCGCCGTTCCAGATCGCGTAGTTGCCGAAGTAACGTGCGGAATCTTTCGCTGCGCTGAGCCATTGCGTGCGCAGCGGTTTCACGGCGGCTTCGAGCTGATCCGGAGTCGTCTCCCACGGCTTGTCGCCGGCGAACAGCGCATCGAGCGGCATCGCCGGGGCAGGGGATGTGGACGCGCTTTTCTGCGCGCGCGCGGGCGTCGGCGCGAGGAGCAGGGCCGGGATGAATGCAAGGATGGCGAGTGTGCGGGCGACGTTCGGATGGGGCATTGCGTAAGGAATGCGGTTCCTGTCGCCGACGCCTCCGCGTCGCGCAATCCCGGAGTGCCGGGAGCGTGCGCTTCGCCGATGCGGCATCATGCCGCGGTGGTTTCCGATTTTGAAATTGGAAGCCAGGAAGCCAGGAAGCAGAGCGGGGCTCATGGCTAGGCGTAGGCGTCATTCCTTCCCTTCATGGCTTCCTGGCTTCCAAATTGGGACACCACCCATGCCGCTGGCCCGTTGCAAGCGGCCCCGCACTTTGCTTCGCTGCGCGCTAGAAACGTGATTTTGAAATACCAACGCACATGAACGGAGACGGGGAGACGCAATTGATCGAGGTGAAGGTGCAGACCGTTCACCAGCTCTTCAACTCGATGGACCCTTCGCCATTCCACGAGCGCGATCTCGATCACAACGCGGAGCACTTCATCGTCGGATGGGCGCAGGAACACGCGATTCACTCGCCGCTCAGGCTCGTGGTGCACCTCGGCCAGCCACCGGAGAAATCCGGCCCGCAGGCGGATATCGCCGAATCCATCCACCACTACTTTGCCTATCGCGCAGAACTGAACGCGCGGGAATTTCGCGAACTCATGCGCGAGGGCTGGGCGAGCCTGTTTATCGGGCTCGCATTCCTCGCGGTGTGCATGACGATCGCGCAGACGCTCACAGCTTTCCTCGGCAAGTGGCATCCGGTGATGAAGGAAGGGCTCACGATCATCGGCTGGGTGGCGATGTGGCGGCCGCTGGAAATCTACCTCTACCGCTGGTGGCCGATCCGGCGTCTTGGAAAAATCTACACGAAGCTCAGCACCGCGGCGGTCGAGGTGCGTGTCGCCTCAGCGTAGCGCGCGGTCAGTCTGTGGCGGGCCGCGGAGTTTTTCGGCGGATGAGCGGGGCGATGCTGGCGGTGGTGACGAGCAGGACGCCGAGCTCGCACACGATCGCCGCGCCCGACGGCAGGTCCGCGTAGAAACTGCCGATCATTCCGCCGACGCCGCCGACGAGCGCGATGATGCAGCCGATGAGCATCCTGATCCGCATCGTGCGCGCGAGCAGCACGGCGCAGACTGCGGGCACGATGAGGTAGCTGAAGATGAGCAGCACGCCGACGATGCGCACGAAGCTCGTCACCACGAATCCGAAGAGCGCGTAAAAAAGAAAGTCCCACGCGCGCACGCGCATCCCGTTTGCGCGCGACTGTTCGCGTGCGTCGTCGGCGCGTGGAAATTGCCCGCCTCGAACAGCGTCACCGCGCACGCATGCTCCGGCTCCGAAGCATCCTTGTCCGCTGCCGCGTGCAGCACGGGCGACGCGGCCAGCCACAGCACCGCGACAAGATTTTGCAGCACGGCGAGACCGATCGCCCGCGGGAACCCAGACAGATGGAAGCGCGGGGCTGTCATGGAAAGTGAGTGCAGCCAGGCCTGCGGCAACCCGGTTGCAAGCATTCCCGCATGAGGCCTGCGAGATGCTCCCATCCGTGAAAACAAAAAGCCGCCGGCCCACAAGATGCGGACCGGCGGCAGTTGTTGAAAATGTGGGGGCTTACTTGCCGGGGGCGAGATTCTTCATGTCCAAGCCGTATTTCTTTCCGATTTCCTCGAGCTTCTTGGCGACGGGATCCCCTTTCGCCATCACTGCCATCATCTTTGGCATGAGGTCGCCCATCGTCTTGTTCATCTCCTCGGGCTTCGATGCGTCGAGCTTCGGCATTCCTTTGAAGACATCGCCGAGCTCCGCGAACACTGCGGTCATTTCACCCCAGGCAGCCTTGAGATCCGCAGGCAGACCGTCGGTCTTGATGCCTTTGAACTTGTTCACCATCTCCCCCATCATCGCGATTCCCGCAACGGGGTCGGTCGCGGTGGCCTTCTGTTTTTCTTCCATCCACTTGGTCGTGCTTTCGATCTCGGCCTTGAAGTTTGCGATGGCGGTTTTCTCGTCCGGAGCCTTGTTGCATCCGGTGAGGGCGAAGAACGCGGTGGCGACGATGAGTGGGATGGTATGAATGAGTTTCATGGGGCGGTGAGGCTGACGGTCTTGTTACCGATTGGCAAAGTCGAAACGGAAGTTTTTTTGCCTTCACCGCTCCGGAACGGCGGCTTCATTGAATTGAATTCAGCCGTGCCTTACTTGCCCGGTGCGATCTTCGTCATGTCGAGGCCATACTTCTTGCCGAGCTCGTCGAGTTTCGCCACGGCGGGCTGCATCGCCTTTTCGAGCGCGGCCATCTTCTCGCCGAAGGCATCCATATACTTCGGATCCTCGCCGATCTTCTTCACGATGAACGCCTGCATGTCCTCGGCCTTCTCCGGCCAGCCCTTGAACATGTCGCCCATCTTGGAAATCGCCGTGACGAATTCCGTGTAGCCCGTCTGCAGGTCGGCGGGGAGCCCGTCGGTCTTGATGGCCTGAAGCTTGGTGACGATGTTACGGATCATCGCGATCCCCGCCATCGGGTTTGTCTTCAGCCCGGCCTCCTGCTCCTTCACGTAGGCTTCGAGGCCGGTCATTTGTTTCTTGAAACCGTCGAGCGCCTCATCGGCACGGAGCGGAGTGATAGTTGCGAAGGCCACCGCGATGGCCGTGATGAATGCGCGCATTGTTTTCATGGGTGTGTGTTGGTGTTGTGTTGGTTTCGGCAAAAAGGATCAGTTGAACTTGTTCTTCCGGTACGCGCCCATCTTCGGCGCGTCGGGATTCACCTCGGGGCCGAAGTAGCGCAAGATCACCATCGGCTCGGTCTCGCTCGTGTTCGTGAAGCTCACGCCCGCCTTCGCGCCGTCCTCGGTCACGAAGTATTCGTCCTCCGTCAACTCGGTGAAGCGGATCAGCTTAGGCGAATTCAGCGGCTGGCTGTTAATCTTGCCGCTGCCCTGCACGCAGATGAGGCCGTAGGCGCCGTTGTCCTTCACGAACGCCGTCACGCCGGGGTTCACCGTGAGTTCCTTCGCGGTGAAGAGTTGCGCGCCGTCCACCTTTCCGTAAACGATCCAGCGGTCCACGTAGCCTTCCTTGCGCGTGTCGGCGACGGGCACGGGCTCGAGGTAGTGGTTGTCCTTGAACTTCGGGTCCACGTTCTTCGCCCAGTCGAGCTGGTCCACGATGAAATCAATGTCCTTGTGCTTGCTCTTCGGCATGTCCTTCACGAGGAGCGACCACGGTACTTCGCGGCCTTCGACGAGGTTCTGATACATTCCGAAAACGTCCGAGCCCCACTGCGGCTCATACGTGCAGAGCGAACCCGGCGCGTGGAGAATGCACGGATCGATCAGCCATCCGCTGCCGACCTTCAGGCGATACGCCTTCGAGAGATCGAGGATGCCGTTTTCGCCCTTGTTCCAATTCGCGATGCACTGGCGCACTTGATCCTTCGTCGTGCCGGGCTCGAAGCCCATGAACGTGTAGGGGAAATTGTTGCCCACGTTGTTGTGTTGCGGCGGGAAATAATACGACTCCGGCTTGCCTTCCTGCCCGACCAGCTTCGCCTGCGCGGCGCTCTGGTGCATGTGGTGGGGAATCGGCCCCATGTTGTCGAAGAACTTCGAATACACCGGCCACTTCTTGTATTTGTTCCAGATGCTCTTGCCGATGAGCGTCGCGCCGCAATCCTCGACCGCCTTCTGCAAAGTGAACTTCTCCTTGCCGACGACGACGTAGCTCAGCCCCTCGTCCGGCGTGCGATTCTCATTCGCCGCAGGCGTCGTGCTCGCAAACCAGCGCTCATCAATGCCGCCGCGGTTCAGCCCGTACGCGTAGAGATCGTCCGGGTGCAGCTTCAGCCGCTTGCCCGGCTGCAGGAAGCTGCGCGGCACCCAGCAAGGCGCGAGGCGCAGCAGGCCTCCGGTCTTGGTGAGTTCAGCTTCGACTTTGGATTTCGTGTTGCCTTTGACGGCCTTCAGGGCGGTGACGGTGCTCATGTAGTAGGGAATAGGGAAATGGAAGCCGCGCTTGTTTCAAAGCCCGCATCACCGGTCAAGGGCGGACGCGGGGATTCACAGCGATATTGAACCGCGAAGAAGCGAAGCGGCGAAGGGGATGCAGAATGTCGTTCCGGTTCCAAACGCAGAGGCCGTGGACAGCGGGAGAGTCACGAATCAACCTTCTTCGCTCCTTCGCTTCTTCGCGGGTCAATTCCTTCCGCTCGCCATCCTGCGCTGCGTTTGCAAAAGTCCGCGCGATGTTCCGCACACTCATTCTGCTCGCGCTCACCGTCCTCGTTTTCTCCGGCTGCAAGGACAAGGCCAAGGAGCAGCGCAAGGCCGACCTCCGCGCACTCATGCACGGCAACACGGATGACGCGGACATCCGCGCCGCGATGGAAAAGGCGCGCGCGACCGTCGGCGAATTTCTCGCCGCGCTGCAAA
>BJFP01000088.1 GCA_014189875.1 Verrucomicrobiota bacterium
GGCATCAGTCCCGGAGCCGCTGGAGATCGAGCGCGGAGTTCCGGCTGTTGCGCGAGGGTGCCTGTGAGGAGATGGGATTGAAGACGGCGTTCCGATCGATCGGAGTCTCGAAGCGCCCGCCCGGAAGTTCCGGTGGCTTGTCCTTGGGCTTGTCGCGCCAGTTTTGCTTCACCTCCTCGCCTAGGATCTTGAACTCCTTCCGGAGCAGCGTGACTTCGATATCCGTGAGACCGCGCGGGATGGTGATGACGCCATCCGTCACGACGCGGTCAATGATCATGTCCGCGACCTGATGGCGGCTCGCCTCCGTCGAGACGAAGATCACCAGCGCGGAACCGCGGAGAGTGCCGCTCATGTTTTCGAGGCGGATGCGGCCCATCGGGTTGAGCTTGATCACGCAGCCCCATGTGCCGTCCTTCGCGGGGAACGGGAGGATTCTTTCGATCATCCGCTCGCTGATGTCCGCGACCTTGCTGAGATACGCCTGGCGGCGCTGGTAGATGAGATTCACCGGGATGGAAAAGGTGTCGCTGTCGTTCTTGTTCGCCTCGGTGTGGATGCGGATGGAGATCGGCGACTTCTTCGTCATGGCCGGGCAAGCGTGGGAAAGGACGAGCGAGAAGATCGCGGTGCAGAGGAGCGGAAGGCGCATGGGCGCAAGTTCGGGGGCGCAAATGCCATTTGCAACCTGCGAAGATCGTCGGCCACATTCCAGCCATGAAAATGCTGTGCCTCGTCCTCTGCGCCGCCGGTCTCGCATCGCTGCATGCGGACGATACCGCGCCCGTGAAACCGGGTTTTTGGAAACGCACTTTCCAAAAGACGAAGGACGGCGTGGGCACCGTGTGGGACGCGACGAAGGGCGTCGGGAAAAAGACCGCCGATGTCGTCGCCTCGCCGTTCGTAAAAAAGCGCGGGCAGGAGCCGCGCGACTCGGCGGGCGCGCGCAGTCTCGCGATGAGCATGAAGCTCGAACCGGCAAAGGTGCGGCTCGCGGACACGCGCGTGATCGAGGTGACAGTGACGGTCGCAAACAGCGGGAAAACGCCCGTGCATCTCGAATTCCCAAGCTCGCTGCGCATGGAGGTGATCGTGAAGACCGCGGGCGGAAAGATCGTCTCGCGGTGGTCCGATGATCAGCCAATCGAAAAGGAGCCGAGCGTCATGCTCATCAATCCGCGCGAGCGGCTGGAATACTCGGCGAAGATCTCCACACGTGAGATGACGGGCGGCGAGACATTCGAGATCGAGGCCTACTTTCCCGGCTACGAGCAGATGCGTGTGAGCAGGACGGTCGTGCCGGAGAGGTGACACTTCCGTAGCCGCGCTTGTGAAAGCGCGGGCTGGTCTGCCGGCCGGTGTGAAAACGAAGCGTGCCCGCGCTTTCACAAGCGCGGCTACGGGCTACTCCCGGCTGATCACACCCGCAGCTTCGAGCGGATGCATGCCGTGCTGCGCGAGCGCAGGCGCTTCGCCGCCGGGGAACATTTTTCCGGGATTTGCGATTTCATCCGGATCGAATGCACGGCGCAGGCGGCGCATGAAATCAATCTCCGCAGCGCTGAACATGTCGGGCAGGTAGTCGCGTTTCTCCACGCCGATGCCGTGCTCGCCGGTGAGGCTGCCGCCCATCTCCACGCACATGCGCAGGATGCGGCTGGCGAGCAGTTCCGCGCGTGCGAGCGCGCCGGTTTCACGGCCATTGTAGAGGATGAGCGGGTGCAGGTTGCCATCTCCGGCGTGGAAGACATTTGCAACGCGCAGCCCGGCGTCGCGCGACATTTCACCGATGCGGCGGAGGGCTTCGCCGAGGCGTTGGCGGGGGACGACGCCGTCCTGCACGATGAAGTCCGGCGACAATCTTCCCACGGCGCTGAATGCGCTCTTGCGGCCTTTCCAGATCGCGAGCCGTTCGGCGGAATTTGCGGCGACGCGCGTCTCGACGGACTGTGATTTGGCGAGCAGCGCGTCGAGGTGCGGACGCTCGGCGGCGACCTTCTCGCGCGGGCCTTCGAGTTCGACGATGAGCATCGCTTCGCAATCGCGCGGATAGTTTGCATGGACCGCGGCCTCGGCGGCCTGAATGGCGAGTGCGTCCATGATTTCGATCGCGCCCGGCAGCAGTCCGCTGGAGACGATTGCGCTCACGGCATCGCCCGCATTTTCGAGCGTGCGATAGCCGGCGAGCACGGTATGGAAGCACTCGGCGCGCGGGAGCAGTTGCAGTGTGATTTCGAGCGCGATGCCGAAGAGGCCTTCGTTTCCCGTAAAGAGTCCGGTGAAGTCCGCGCCGCATTGCTCGCGGCTCGCGCTGCCAAATGTGACGACCTCGCCGGTCGCGAGCACTGCCTTGATGCCGAGGACGTGGTTCGAGGTCATGCCATATTTCAGGCAGTGCGCGCCGCCGGAGTTGAACGCGACATTCCCGCCAATCGTGCAGATCGTCTGCGACGAAGGATCCGGTGCGTAGTGCAGCCCGTGCGGTGCGGCGGCGAGGGTGACAGCGGTATTCACGACGCCCGGCTCGACGACAGCGATGCGCTCGCGGGGATCGAGGCGCAGGATTTTGTTGAGGCGGTTCAGCGCGATGACGATGCCGCCTTTTACCGGAAGCGATCCGCCGCTCAGGCTAGTGCCGCTGCCTCGCGCGACGAATGGCGTGGCGGTATCGCGGCAGATGCGCACAGCGGCGATGACTTCGTCCTGCGTCTCCGGAATGACGATCGCGACAGGCCGCGAGTGAAATGCGGTGAGTGCGTCCGATTCGTATGCGCCGAGCTGCGCGGCTTCGGTGAGCATCCGCGACGGCGGGAAGATTTCACGCAGCCTGTCGAGTGCGCTCATCGCGAAGCCTCAGCGTAGGAGCTCCGCGAGCGCGGCGAGGATGAGGTCCACATTCCGTTGCGTGGCGGAGTGGCCCATGAGGCCGATGCGGATGGCTTTGCCGGCCATCGGGCCGAGGCCTGCGCCGATTTCGATGCCGTATTGTTCGAGGAGCTGCTTGCGCAGTGCGGCTTCGTCTTTGCCGGCAGGAGCATGGATGCAGTTCAGAGTGTGGAGCGAATGCTTCGGCACGTAGCTGAGGCCGAGCTTTTCCAATCCGGCGCGCAGTCGCAGGTGCATGATGCGGTGGCGCTCGATGCGTGCGTCGAGTCCTTCCTCGATGACGATCTGCAAGGCCTCGCGCAGCGCGTAGGTCATGTTGATGGGTGCGGTGTGGTGGTACACGCGGCCGCCGCCTGCGCCGGGGTTCGTGTAGTATTTGCGCAGCATCGAGACGTCGAGATACCACGACTGCACCTTCGTCTTGCGCGAATCCATGACGGCGAGCGCGCGGTCGCTGAAGCTCACGGGCGAGAGTCCGGGCGGGCACGAGAGGCACTTCTGCGTGCCGCTGTAGATCGCATCGATGCCCCAATCGTCCACGCGCAGCTCGTGGCCGCCGAGTGAGGTGACGGCATCCACGACAAACAGCGCGCCCTTTTCACGGCACATCGCGGCAATGCCCTCGAGCGGCTGGAGCGCGCCGGTGCTCGTCTCGGCGTGGACGATGGCGAAGAGCTTGGCCTTCGGGTGCGCGTCGAGTGCGGCGGCGATTTGCTCCTTTGAAATAATATCGCCCCACGGCGCTTCGACGGCGTGGACGGTCGCGCCGCAGCGTTCCATCACGTCCTTCATGCGCATGCCGAAGACGCCGTTCACGCACACGATGGCTTCGTCGCCGGGTTCGAGGAGATTCACCGCGATGCACTCCATGCCGGCCATGCCGGTGCCGCTCACGGGGAAGGTGAGCTTGTTCTGCGTGCGGAAAATCTGGCGCAGCAGTTCGCACGTCTCGTCCATGATCGCGAGATACTGCGGGTCGAGGTGGCCGAGCGTCGGCGCGCTGAGTGCGCGGAGGATGCGGTGCGGCACGCTGCTCGGGCCGGGGCCCATGAGGATGCGTTCGACGGGGTTCACTTGGCTGGCGGAGGTCAGGATCATTTTGAAAAGGAGCGGGAGCGATAGGCGCTCGGATCGGGGAAGGCAATGCGAACATCCTCCGAGGCAATCGTGTTCAAGATCGCGGCAGGGGCGAGCGGCAGATTCCGGGTGGAGCACGCGACTCGCGTGCAGTCTGCGGCGACTCGCCGCAGACACCCGCCGGTTGCGTGAATTTGTGAATGGCATGCAGATTTGACGGTCTTTTTGAACGCAAAGGCGCAGAGGAGGAGTGTTGAGGTGCGCAGAGGGCAGGACGAAATCCCTCTGCGATCCTCTCTGCTTCCCTCCGCGCCTCTGCGTCAAAAAAAGCCCGGCAGCTTTGCGCATTGCTACCCGCCACGAGGTGTTCCCGGCGGGTCGCCGGAAACAGCACGCGAGTCGCGTGCTCCCCCGAGAGCGGCATTCGGACGCCAACGTAATTTTGAAGCGTCAGCCCCGCTGAACATCCTCGATAACATTTTCGGAACCGGTCAGATCGTGCGATGAACAAGCTGGCGGAATGGAACCGCGCTGTTTTCGTGACTGGCGACAGAACGCTGACTGTCCGCGACGTGATTCTCGCGGCGCATTTTCGCGGCGAGGTGGAACCGACAAGCAGGCGGCTCCGCACGATCGGGCGGCTCATCGAGGAGGCGACGGGAATTGATCGCTTCACGGGAGCGGTGCGCTGGTTTTCGTCGCCGTTTTTTTCCAAGTGCGGACGGCCGCACTTTTTTCAAATGGTCCGCGCTTTCCCGACGATTTCGATCCCGCGCAGTCGCGCGAGAAGCGTCTCGTCGTCAGAGCGGCGCTTGAGCGACCTTTGGTGCGAGGCGTCATTTTTTCGGCAGACGAGGGTGTGGGGCGAGCCTTTCTTGTCAGTCGTCATGTCCAGATCGAACTGGTGGTCGCGGACAAAATGTTCGACCGCGCTGCGCATGTCCTGAGGCTTGCGGATGCGGAGTTCCCCTCTCGCGGGATCGGTCATGAAGGTGAGCAGCTCCATGATCAATGGCCCGGATTGCCAGCGGGGTGCCGTGAGCGCCGCGGCAGGGACCGGGCGGCTCCAATCGGGATACGGCGGCAGCGGGCGTGTGCATTCGGCGGCGAGGGTGTTCACGGTAGCGGTGAGCAGGGCGGGCGCGAGCGAGTGTGATTTCGCAAACCAGGCGCGGTGCGATTTTTCCAGGAATGCAGGACCGAGGACTTCACGCAGGTGAGGGAGGAGCCCCTGTGACCAGAGCACATTCTCAAGCGCCGTGCGATCCGCGACGGCGGTGACGAGGCAGGAGGCCGCGAGGGCGAGATGCCAGCAATGGACGGGCGTGACCGACGATTCGTCGCGGAACCGCCAGTCCGGCTTTTCGCCGGTGACGAACCAGGAGGGCAACTGGGCGGCCATCCCGCGGGCCAGTTCCGGTGCCGCATTCAAGGCGGCGTCCAGCGCGTGGAAGAGGGCATTGACGTGCGAGGAGAGATTGGCCGGCGTGGTGTGTCGCAGAAAAAAGACCGCGGGCTTGTCCCCAAAGGCCCGGAGCAGCGCCAGCCAGAGCGCGCGATCCGCGAGACGAAAGACCGGTAGGAAGACCGGCCGAAGCATGTGCTGCAGATGCTCCTCCGAGCCGCTGAGGGCGATGCCGTGCAGCAACGGATGCACGGCGAGCGCCACGGGTGCGGACTGGTAGTCGGCCGCATCGCCGAGACGGCGGCAGGCCTCGTCCAGCAAGGCTGCGCTGAACGGTGCCAGCGCGGCTGCACCGGACTTGCGCTCCGCCATCTCGCGGAACTTCTCGCAGGCTGCGGAGAAATTGTAACGCGCCAGGATCGCCGGGCCTGCGTCCTGCGGCCAGATCACGATCGCGGCGCGGCGATACCAGTGCTCCATGGTGCAGCCCGCATTGCCGGTGTAGCCCTCGGCAAATTTTTCATCCGGCTCGCCTTCGCCGAGCGTGGCAAGGCTCAGGATGCAGTCTTCCGAGATCGCGAAAGTTCCCATCCCATCCCGTTTGTCCGTCGGCGTCCGCCAGTGGGCGATGGTGAGCGTCTCCTCGTAAATCTCCCCCATTTCGCCCTCGGCGCCCGAGTCTTCCCGATAGCCCCGGCGCGAGCGGCGGCTGCGATACGAGTCCTCGTAATCCTCGTCCAACTGGCCCATCTGATACAGGCTCACCAGCGCGAGACGCGCCGTGGGTCCTGCGCGCTCTGCCGTCTCAAACAACGCCGCCGCGCGCGCCCGGTCATCGCCCTTCAGCGCGGCGATGGACAGGCCGTCCTCCGTGTAGCGGTGCTCCAGCAGGATCGCCGTGAGATCGTTTCCCGCGGCTTCGGCCACTGCGCGCAATCCGGGCAGCAGCAGTTCCGGGGCATTCGCAGTCGCGGATGGTGCGCGCGTTTTCGTTCCGCGCGGCACCACCAAATTGTAGGCGAGGCAAAGGCGGAATCCTTCCGTCACCGGCAGCACCTCGTGCTCGCAATCGGCGAAAAAGGCGGCGTAGTGGATCTGCGTCGCGTCGTGTGCGGCGCCGAAGTCCACGCGCTCCTCCCGGCCCTGATGCCGCACGAGCAACGCGCCGCCCGCGTGCTGGGAGGGCAGGCAAATGATGAGCGAACCAAACATGCCAGGCTCTTTCTCCGTATCGCGATGAGGCAGGAAAAAGCCGCCCTTTTCATAGAGCAGAAGCTTGTAGGGCATCGCGCTGACCTTGCCCTCCACGCCGAGTTCACCGGCGATCTGTTTGACGAGATCCTCCACCGTCCTTTGCCAGCCGGGCTGCGTCCACTCCAGCCCCGCCGCATCAATCTGCCAGCAGCGCCGCACGGACTCATCGCGCCTCGTCTCCGCGCCCATGCCGTAGGGAGCGGCCTCCGCCACATCGCGCACAGCGCGGGCCTGGGAAGGCGGCAGCGGAAAGGCCAGTTCCTCGCCGGATCGCAGCCGGATGCCGGGGAACGCGAACGGAATGCTCCCATGCACACAGAAGCGCCCCGCGCCGCGGATGCTCTGCAGGGTCTTCAGAAAACGGGTCTCAGCGTCGTTGCTCATGGATGAATGGAAAGCGTCCCGCCAAAGGCCGCGCAAGCGTGGAGGTCGCGAGTGCGAGCCCGGAGGAGCGGCGACTTTCCGGTCGCCTCCGTGTGATGCGCGACGCCCGGTCCTCTTTGCGTGGGTCACGCGGAGGGATCAGGCGCTGCGCGCTGTGTGGTCGGCGACAGGAATGTCGCCGCTCCTTGCCCGGCGCAGGGCTTGCGGGGCTCCTCTCATACGATTTACACAGTCAGCTTGCATGAATGGCCGCGCGCAAATGTGGTTTGGGCTTTAGAGCCTTTCAATAAAATCTATGGCCGTTATTTTGAGCCTTGGAGAGACGGTTAAGAGTCATGGAACACGGAGGCGCGGAGCGCCGGTGGAGCGTGACCTCCGGGCACGCTTCTTCGGCGTGGCGCAAGTATTCCATCCGGGAAACGCGCCCGGGAGGTCGCGTTCCACCGGCGCTCCGCGCCGCTCAATCGGAAACTCAGGACACGGCTGCACTATTGGTTGAACTGCTTTAGCCCAATCCTTCGAGCTAAAGCTCGAACCACTTTCCGCGCCCGCGTTCTCGCAGTCTGACAGTCTGACTGTGAAAATCGTATCAGTCTCATCCGTGCCGCTGGCTTGCATCGGCGGAGACTGCGCGTTTGGCTCGGCGCATGATTCGCATCCCCGATCGCCGCGCATTTCCATTTCGCTCCGCCGCGCCCGCAGCCGTGCGCTACGCGTGGGCTTCCAATCCGCTGCTCAGCGTGGAGAATTCCGCCGGGCTGCCGCTGCGGACGTTCCGCACGGACAGGGGAAGCGGGAAGTGAGCGCGGTCTGGCAGCGGCAGGAAATCATCGCGCACTCCGCGTGTCTGGCGCGGAGCTTCCGGCATTTCACGGGGCGCGAATTGCTTCCGGGGCTGTCCGATCCGGCGGGGCTCGCGCGGAATCTTTTCGATGCGCCATTCGCGCTCGTGTCGCACGGGACGGAGACCGATCCGATATTGAACTACGGCAATGCGGCGGCGCTGCGACTTTGGGAAATGCCGTGGGAGGAACTGACGCGCACGCCATCGCGGCTGACGGCGGAGGCGCCGGTGCGCGACGAGCGGGCGAGGCTGCTCGCGGCGGTGGCGGCGCAGGGGTTCATCGATGACTACTCCGGGGTGCGGATTTCAAAGACGGGGCGGCGTTTCCGAATCGCGCGCGCGACGGTGTGGAATCTCGTGACCGAGCAGGGCGCGCGGTGCGGGCAGGCTGCGATGTTCAGCGAGTGGGAACACCTGTGATCGCGGGCTTCGAAACCGAAGCCGTCGCGATTGGACTTCGGAGCGGATGCACGATGCGGCGATGTTCCCCGGCGCAAAGAATTGACTCCCGCTGCGCTTCATTGACTCTGATGCGAACGTCCCCCTCCCCTTCCGTGAGCGCACCGTCCCCGCGTCATCATCTCCGTGCATTTGGCATCGCCTCCGGGCTGGCGCTTGTGGCCGCGCTCGTCACGGTGCTGCTGTGTGTGAGGGCGGAGAACCGCTACATCCACAGTTTTGCGGATGAGTTTGGCGACCTGAAGCTACAGGGGGTGGCGTTGCAGAAGACCGCGTTCACGCAGTCGGATCTGCTCGTGATCTACGGCAGCTCGGAACTGCTGTCTTCGGTGCATGGCAAGGAGGGCGCTTTTTTCGAGGAATACCCGACGGGTTTCCGGGCGTTCCCCGTGGGCAAGCAGGGCGCGGCTTCGCTGCCGATCATGCAGAAAATCGCGTCGCTCGGGCGCTACGTCGAGGGGCGCAAGGTCGCGTTCACGATTTCGCCGGGCTATTTTTTGTCGGAGAAGGCGAACGTGGACTACTATGATGGAAACTTCAGTGCGCTGCAGGCGACGGAGTTTGCCTTCAGCACGCACCTGAGCGCGGACCTGAAACGCACCGCCGCGCGCCGGATGATCCAATATCCGGAGACGCTGGATGGAAACTGGACGCTTGATTTTGGCGTGCGCCGACTCGCGGGCGGCTCCTTCCTGGACAGCGCGCTCTACGCGGCGGTGTGGCCGCTCGGAAAATTCGCGAATCTCGTCGGGCGCTCGCAGGATCACATCGAGGCCGGATTGAAGATCGCGGAAAACACGGAGGAAAGAAACCCGAAGCCGCACCGCATCCTGAGGCTGAACTGGAAGGAGATTCTGCGCAAGACCAGCGTGAAAGTGAAGATGCAGCGCCCGCCGATGCCGCCTCTGCTCACGAAGCGGCCGAGGGGGGCGCGCGATGCGGATTTCCTGCGGATCCTCAAGGATGCCTGCGCGCGATGCAGATTTCCTGCGGATCCTCAATGAGGCCGACGAGTGGGAGGACTTCGAGCTGCTGCTGCGAACGCTGAAGGAAATGCACGCCGACGCGCTGCTGCTCTCGATGCCACTGCACGGCACCGAACTGGAGATGACGGGCGTCTCCGCCGAGGCGCGCAAGGCGTACGGCGCGGAGCTGAACAGGCTCGCGGAAAAATACGGCGTGCAGCTCGTGTACTTCAGCCAGTACGAGAACGATCCGACTTTCTTCACCGACAATTCGGACCACCCCAGCGAGCGCGCCTGGATGCTGTTCAACAAGGTTCTTGACGATTTTTACCACCAGCCGCAGAAGTCCCGCAAATAGCGCGCAAGCGCCCTGCAATCCCCATGGCCACCGCAATCCACGACCAAGTCATCGAAGTCCTCGCGCGCGTCTCCGACACGGAGGAGGTGCGAGCGAACCCCGACCTCGCGCTCTACGATCTGCAGATTCTTGATTCGATGAAGACCGTGGAACTCATTGTGGCATTGCAGCAGGAACTGAACGTGGAAATTTCCCCCGCGGAGTTCGACCGCGACGCGTGGGCGACGCCGGCCAAGATGGTGGCCGACGTGGAGAAGCGGCTCGCGGCGTGATCGGCTTCGCGCAGAAGTGGCTCGACGCGCACCCGCGCGTGAAGCCCGCCGCACTGGTGCTCTACTACCTCGCGATCATCGCCCTGCTCGTGGCCATGTATGGCCGTGGAAATTTCGAGACACCGGAGTTTGTTTACGCCGAGTTTTAGAGGCCGCAGCAGTCGGCAATGGCGCGAAGCAGGCGAGGCTTGCAACCTCGCGAGGGCGGATGGACGGAGTCCGTGGGATCGCGCGGAGCGAAAATCACTCGGGAGTGCGAAAGCCCCTCCAGCCACCTCGCCGCACTCGCCCATGCAGGGTTGTACACCTCGCCTGGAATGTGCCGCCACGCCGCGCTTTGAATTTCCTCATTCCGCATTCGTCATTCATCATTCACCGCCGTCATTCCTCTCGCAGCACGGGCGAACTTTTGCGAATCTTCACCCTGATGCACCTCCTCGACCGGATTGAAAAACACGGCCGCACCTCGCCCGACCGCCTCGCGCATGTGAGCGGCGAGCGGCGCATGACGTACGGCGAACTCCTCGCGAAGAGCAGCGCGCTCGCCGCATGGCTCGACTCGCAGCTCGGCGACAAACGCACGCCGATCGCCATCCACGGGCACAAGGAGCCCGAGATGCTGGTCACTTTTCTCGCCGCGGTAAGATCAGGCCGGCCGTATGTGCCGATTGACTACACGACGCCCGAGGCACGCATGCACCGCGTGGTGGAAATCGCGGGCGCGGAAGTCGTGCTCAATCCCGTGAAGGTCGCGGAGATCGTCGCCGCGGCGGGCGCGGTGGACTACCAGCGCAAGCCGCCCAAAGCGTCCGATCCATTTTACATCCTCTTCACGAGCGGCAGCACTGGCGAGCCGAAGGGCGTCGTCATCACGCACGCGAACCTCGAACACTTCGTCTCGTGGATGCTCGCCGAGCAGCACTTTCTCACCGGCCAAGAAACCTTTCTCAACCAGGCGCCATTCTCCTTCGACCTCTCGGTCATGGATCTCTACTCGAGCCTCGCCACTGGCGGCACGCTCTTCAGCATCACGAAGGATCACGTCACCAATTTGAAGTCGCTCTACGAAGCGTTCCGCATCTCCGGCCTCACCACATGGGTCTCCACGCCGTCCTTTGCTCAGATGTGCATGATCGAGCGCAGCTTCACCGGGACGATGCTTCCGACCGTGCGGCGATTCCTGTTCTGCGGCGAGACGCTCGCGCCAGAGACTGCGTCGCAACTCCTCGAACGCTTCCCACAAGCCAAGGTCTGGAACACCTACGGCCCGACCGAAGCGACCGTCGCCACGACATCCATCCGCATCACCCGCGAAGTCATCGCGAAGTGGAACCCGCTGCCCATCGGCTACGTCATGCCGGGCACGCGCGTCATCATCCGCGGAGAGGATGGCAATGCCGTGCCACCAGGTGAGCGTGGCGAGATCGTGATCGCGGGGCCCAATGTGAGCCCCGGCTATCTCAAGCGCGACGACCTTACCGCGAAGGCATTTTACCAGATCGGCGACACGCGCGCCTACCGCACCGGCGACTGGGGCCGCAATCGCGACGGCGTGCTTTTCTGCGAAGGCCGCATGGACAGCCAGATCAAGCTGCACGGCTACCGCATCGAACTCGGCGACCTCGAGGCGAACCTGCGCGCGCTGCCGGAGATCGCCGACGCTGTCGTGCTGCCGGTGAAGAAGGGCGACATCATTGATTCGCTCGCCGGATTCGTGGTGCTGAGCGGCGCGAAGCAGGGCACGGATTTCGAGCAGTCCGCGAAATTGAAGACGCACCTCGGCGAACGCCTGCCGGCCTACATGGTGCCGCGGAAATTTCATTTCCTCGACAGCTTCCCGATGAACAACAACGGCAAGGCCGACCGGAGGAAACTGGCGGAGATGCTGTAGCCGCGCAGCGAATTACCGATGACGTCGCCTGTGTTCAAAAGCAGAGCCAGTTTGCGTGAGTTGAAACGGGGGTTCTCTGCGCCGAAGTCGCGGGAGGTGCGGCCTCTTAATCCTAATCTTATTCTCAATCGTAATCCCGCCGCCGCGCACCAGCACGGGGGAGGATTAAGAATAAGTGGAGAAACTGGCCGCCGCGTTTTGCATCACGCACCATGAGCCCCTTTGCAAACTGGACCTTCTTCGGCCTGCTGCTGCTCTACGCAGTGGTGCCGATCGTCGTTCTCGGACTGCTCGGGAAGGCGAGTGCGAAGTGGTGCTTCATCATCACGCTGCCAATCCTCGGTTTTGTCTTCGCGTATCATGACAACACCGTGCTGCGCCTCGCCGGCGGGCATCTCCCCGAGGCGGGCGGCGCGCTGCTCACGCGCCCGTGGACGAATACCGCGACGGGCGTCGAATTTTCGCCGCTGTATCTTTTTCTCCTCTGTGTCGCGTGGCAGATGTGGGTGCCGTTTGCATTCCTGCGCTGGAAGTCGGGCCGCATATTTGTCCCCGCGATCCTGCTCACGCTCGCGCCGCTCGCGCTGAACCGGCTCATGCCCTTCGTCTCGCACGACAGCGCGTTCGGCTTCATCGGCATCAGCTACGTCACTTTCCGCGCGCTCGATGTGATTTTTTCCATCCGCGACGGCGTGGTAAAATCACTCGCGCCCGGCCAGCTCTTCGCATTCCTGTTTTTCTTTCCGACCGTCTCGTCCGGTCCGATCGATCGCTACCGCCGCTTCGGACAGGACTGGGTGAAGACGCGCACGCGCGCCGAATTTCTCGACGATCTCGACTTCGCCGTGCAGCGCATCATGCGCGGCTTCCTCTACAAATTCATCATCGCCGCGCAGATTGACACGCACCTGCGCGTGCCGCTGCTGAAGGTCGCGGGCTTCAAGGGCTACGCGGGCTACATGTATGTGTATCTCTTCTACCTGTTCTTCGATTTTGCAGGCTACAGCGCGTTTGCCGTCGGCGTGTCGCGGCTCATGGGAATCAAGTCGCCGGAAAATTTCTCGCTCCCGTTCCTCGCGCGCAACATCCGCGATTTCTGGACGCGCTGGCACATCAGCCTTTCGTTCTGGTTCCGCGATCACATCCACATGCGCTTCCAGCTCGCGGCTGCGAAGGGGAAATGGTTCAAGGGCAAATACACGGCGAGCTACCTCGGGCTGTTCCTCACTTTCGGGCTCATGGGCGTGTGGCACGGGTTCACTTTCTACTACATCCTCTACGGCATCTATCACGCCATGCTGCTGTGCGGCTACGACGTGTTCATACGCTGGAACAAGACGGCCAAAGTGTGGGGCGACGGCCCGTGGTGGCGCGCGCTGAACATCGGCATCACCTTCCACGTCATCGCACTTGGGATGCTGCTCTTCAGCGGACGCCTCGCGCCCGCACCTCCACCGCCGCCGTACGAGGCCGTCCTTGAGGAGGTGGATACCCACTTCGTGTCCGGCTACGTCTGGCAAAAGGACATGCCGGTGGATTTCCTCACGGTGGACATCTACGTCGATGATGCCTGGGCCGCGCGCGGACGATGTACGCTCCCGCGTCCCGATCTCCGCGAGCGAGGCTACGGCGATGGGAACATCGGCTTCCGCGCGGAACTGCCGGGATACCTACGGAACGGGCGCTCGCACATCATCGAGGTGCGGATCGTCGAGGGCAACCGCCTGGTCGGAAAACCGAAGATGATCGCATTTCCGAACGAGCCGTGGACGCGCGTGCCGCAGCCGCCCACCCCGCCGCGCGCAGAGCCGCGCAAGCCGGCCAAGGTGAAGCCCTGAGCCGGTCGCCTTACCATCGTGCATGAATCACTGGCGAGAGAGCAGGACGGCG
>BJFP01000089.1 GCA_014189875.1 Verrucomicrobiota bacterium
AATTTCCGCCGGCCCTCCGGGCCAATCACCGCTTTCGCGGGATTTGAGAGGATTTCGAATTCAGATTTGGCGGAGCTTCGGTCGCACTGATCCACGCGACGTGGCTAGCCGTGGAGGAAACTTTCCGCACCCGGCCAGGCGGGGAGCGCAAAAAATTCTGCAAGCGTCGCTGCAACGTCGGCGAAGGTTTCGCGCGTGCCGAGGGCGTCTGCTTTTCCGCCGTGCAGGACGAGGAGCGGGACTTCTTCGCGTGTGTGGTCGGTGCCTCGCCATGTGGGATCGTTGCCGTGGTCGGCGGTGATGATCACGAGGTCTTCGGGCTTTACGTCTGCGAGGAATGTGGGGAGCCATGCGTCGAATTCGCGCAGCGCGTTTGCGTAGCCCGCGACGTTGCGGCGGTGGCCGAAGAGCATGTCGAAATCCACGAGGTTTGCGAAGAGCAGTCCGTCGAGCGCGGGCCACTCGCGCGCGATGGCGGCCATGCCCTCGGCGTTCGATGTGGTGGGCGTGCTCGCGGTGATGCCGCTGCCGGCGAAGATGTCGCTGATTTTTCCGACGCCATGCACGGTCCTGCCGGAATCGGCGAGCGCGTTCAGCGCGGTGCGCGGCGGAAGCATGGCGTAGTCGTGGCGTCCGGTGGTGCGTGCAAATGCACCGGGCCCGCCGGTGAACGGGCGCGCGATGACGCGCCCGATGCGCGCGGCGTCGCAGAGGCGGCGCGCGATTTTGCAAATTTCGTAGAGGCGCGCGAGCGGGATAAGGGATTCGTGCGCGGCGATCTGCATCACGCTGTCGGCGCTTGTGTAGAGGATGGGCTTGCCGGTGCGCAGATGCTCTGGGCCGAGTTCGTCGAGCACCACGGTGCCGCTGCGCGGAAAGTTGCCGATGAACTCCACGCCCGCCTCGCGCTCGATTGCGTGGACGAGCGAGCCGGGAAATTTCTCGAACACCGTGAACGGATGCTCCAGCGCCGCGCCCGCGATTTCCCAATGCCCGGTCGTCGTGTCCTTGCCCGCGCTCCGCTCCCGCATCCGGCCAAACGAAGCCATTGGGCGTTGGGCGTTGGGCGTTGGGCGTTGGGCGTTCATCACCGCGCCGAGCCCGAGCCGTTCGAGATTCGGTAACGCAAATCCCGGCGTGTTTGCGTAGATGTGCCCGAGCGTATCCGAGCCTTCATCGCCATACGCCGCCGCATCTGGCGCACCGCCGCAGCCGACGCTGTCGAGGATGAGAAGGAGGGCGCGCATTTCCCGGAGTCTGTGATTTCACCGCGGAGCGCGCCGAGCTTTTCTTTTCCCGCCGCCGCGTCTATGGCATCGCGCACGATGCAGAAAAACGACCGTATTTTTGTCGCAGGCCATGGCGGGCTCGCCGGTGGCGCAATCCTCCGCGAACTCCAGCGCGCGGGCTACACGGAGCTGATCACGCGGCGTTCGCGTGAGCTGAACTTGCGTGATCGCGAGGCGACGCGTGCGTTCTTTGAGGCGGAGCGGCCACGGGTCGTGGCGGTCGCGGCGGCGAAGGTCGGGGGCATCAAGGCGAACAACGATTTCCCCGTGGAGTTCCTGCTGTGGAATTTGCAGATCCAGAACAACGTCATCGAGGCTGCGGCGGACTTTGGCGTGGAGAAGCTGCTCTTCCTCGGCAGCTCGTGCATCTATCCGAAATTCGCGAAGCAGCCGATCGCCGAGAGCGAGCTTCTCACCGGGCCGTTGGAGCAGACGAACGAGGCGTATGCGATCGCGAAGATCGCGGGCATCAAGCTGTGCCAGGCGTATGCGCGGGAGTTCGGAAAAAGGTTCATCAGCGCGATGCCGACGAACCTTTACGGCCCGGGCGACAATTTTGATCTGAACAATTCGCACGTGCTCCCCGCGCTCATGCGGAAGGTGCATGAGGCGAAGCTCGCGGGCGCGAAGGAAGTGATCGTGTGGGGCACGGGCACGCCGCGCCGGGAGTTTCTGCATGTGGATGATCTCGCAGCCGCGTGCCGTTTCCTCATCGAGACGCACGACGATCCCGCGCTGATCAATGTGGGCTTCGGAGATGACGTGACGATCCGTGAACTCGCTGAGACGATCTGCGAGGTGATCGGATTTTCGGGCGCGCTTAAATTCGACGCGACGAAGCCCGACGGCACGCCGCGCAAGCTCATGGACAGCACGCGCCTGCTCTCGCTCGGATGGAAGCCGCGCATCGCGCTGCGCGAGGGAATCCGGCAGACTTACGGGTGGTATGTGGGCGAGGGGCCGGGCGCGGGGAAATGACGAATGAGGAATGACGAAGGGGCGGAGCGTCATCCGTAGCCGCGCTTTTACAAACGCAGCTACGGCGGTGCGCACGAGGAAACGCTTGCCGCGCCAACCGGCCTAAGACAAACGGGGCGCCCGAATCACCCCTCGCACACCACATTCCATGAAGCGCTCCTCCTTCCTCGCCCTCGTCATTTCGTCCGCACTCGGTCTTCATTCATTCGCCGCCGATGCGCCGAAGCCGCTGCGCGTGCTGCTCATCACGGGCGGCTGCTGCCACGACTATCCGGCGCAGAAGGACATTTTGAAAAAGGGAATCGAGGCGCGCGCGAACGTGCTCGTGGAGCAGATTCACACGGACGACAAGAGCGTGAAGCCCCCGCTCCCGATCTACGGGAATCCCGATTACGCGAAGGGATTCGACGTGGTGATCCACGACGAATGCTCGGCGGGCATCACGGACCCGGCGGTGATCGCAGGCGTGATCAAACCCCATGCCGACGGCATCCCCGGAGTGAACCTCCACTGTGCGATGCATTCCTACCGCTTCGGTGAATTTCAGAAGCCCGTGTCGCCCGGCGCGGACAACGCGCGCTGGTACGAATACCTCGGCCTGCAATCCACCGGCCACGGTCCGCAGGAGCCGATCGCGATCACATTCACCGCGAAGGATTCGCCGATCACGAAGGGCCTCGCGGACTGGACGACGATCAAGGAGGAACTCTACAACAACATCCAGATCCTCACCGGCAAGGAGCTCGCGAAGGGCAAGCAGATCACGAAGGGCAAGGATGGCGCGACGAAGGAGACGGAGACGGTCGTCGCGTGGACGAATGAGTACGGCCCGAAGAAGACACGCGTTTTCTCGACGACGATCGGCCACAACAACGCGACCGTGGAGGACGCGCGCTACCTCGATCTCGTCACGCGCGGCGTGCTCTGGAGCGCCGGAAAGCTGAACGACGACGGCACGCCCGCGAAGGGCTACGGCCCCGCCGGGAAGTAGGACAGCAGAGCCCCGTCTTTTTCTAAATCGTAATCCCAATCTTACTCCGTCTTCCGGAGCGCCATGTTCAGGATGGTGATTAAGAATAAAATTAGGATTAAATCCCTCTCGCGTCGGCAGCGAAAATGTTGGCGCGATTCGGCGAGATGCCGATCCGAGTCTGCCGGCCGCGCCTACTTTTGCGAGCGCGGCGGGAGGAAGACGCGGCGCCGCTCGATGCGTGCGCCGTGGGCGATGAAGAATGCGCGCAGCTCGTCCGTCATGTGGCGTCCGTCGGGCAGCACGTTCAGGTCGAACTGCATCCGGCCCGTCGGCGTGAGGCGCGATTCGGCGTCCTTCATGAAATACTCCCACTCCTCCACGCCCCAGTGCGAGCCGTCGGCGCGGCGGTTGAAGCACGTCATGTGCGCCGTGATGAGATCGAACGGCGCGCCGAGATCCGGCAACGGCTGAAATGCGTAGATCGCGGCGTTGATGCGCGGGATTTTCAGCAGCGCGATGGTCCCGTCGAAGACCGGCTCGCCCGCGACATCGAGCCCGAGCACGTCGTGCCCGAGGCATTTTGCGATGTGTAGCACGTAGCCCGTGCCGCAGCCGAGATCGAGGACGCGCAGGTCGCGGATGCGCTTCGTGCTCGTTTTCATCCACTCCTCCACGTTCAGGTATTTCGCGGGCAGCAAGCGCTCGCCGGGTGTGTAAAGTTTGGCGCGCAGCTTTTCCAGGCCCTCGCGATCGATCGGCTCCATGAATTGCCGCCAGCCGAGCGGATACGCCATGCGCCGCAGCCCAGCCGCGAGGCTGTGCCATCCATCCGGGCCGAAAATCTTGCTGAGCTTGTGCGTGAACTTCATCCGTGGCGGAGCGTTGAAGTCGCATGGAAAACGGTCAAGCGCATTCCCATTTTGCACGCTCCGATTCATCGCGCAGTTCGAGATACCGCAGGTTCCGCGCGGATTGTCGGCATGGCGACGGATGATTCGCACAACTACCACTCCAGCCCCGCGCCCGAGCAGCAGAGCCGCTCCGGACGCGGGTGGGTGATGGTGCGTTCGGAAAAAATGGACGCCGCGAGCCTCGTCAACGCAGCCGGTGATGCCGGGGAAGTGAGGCGTCTCGCGGAACGGCGGGCGCTCCGGCCCTCGCGCGTTCGTCCGAATCTCGAAGTGCCGTTTGCCGAGCGCGGCGCAATCGGCCACAGTGCGCGCTGATGCCGGACATCGTCCTCGCCACACTTAACGCAAAATACATCCACGCCTCATTCGGACTGCGCTACCTCATGGCGAATCTCGGCGGGCTGCGCGAACGGGCGTGCATGGCGGAATTCCACATCAACCAGACGCCGCTCGAAATCACCGAGGCGGTCCTCCTGCACGAGCCGCGCATCGTCGGCTTCGGCGTTTACATTTGGAATGTCGAGCAGACCACCGAGGTCGTTGCATTGCTCAAGCGCATCCGCCCGGAGCTGATCATCATCCTCGGCGGCCCGGAGGTTTCGTATGAGACGGACGGGCAGGAAATCGTCGCGCTCGCGGACCATGTGATCACCGGCGAGGCGGACGTGAAGTTTGCGGAAGTGTGCCGCCAGCTTTTGGAAGACAGGCGTCCCCGCCTGTCATGGCAGACAGGCCTCTGGCCTGTCGAAACAGCCGGGGACGGCTGTTTGCCCGGACAGCCGGGACGGCTGTCTTCCAAAATCATCCCCGCCGAACTCCCTACGCTCACCTCGCTCGCCTCGCCCTACGACTTCTACACCGACGAAGACCTCGCCCACCGCGTCGTGTATGTGGAGGCGTCGCGCGGCTGTCCGTTCACTTGCGAATTCTGCCTCTCATCGCTCGACCTCCCCGTGCGCGCGTTTCCGCTCGATGCGTTCCTTTCCGCCATGCAGCGGCTCCTCGACCGCGGCGCGACGCAGTTTAAGTTCGTGGACCGCACCTTCAATCTCCATCTCCCCACGAGCATGGGCATCCTCCAGTTCTTCCTCGACCGCTGGCGCGACGGGCTCTTCCTGCATTTCGAGATGATCCCCGACCGGCTGCCCGAACAGCTCCGCGCGCTCATCCGCAAATTCCCGCCGGGCGCGGTGCAGTTCGAGGTCGGCATCCAGACGTTCGACGACGCCACGTCGAAGAACATCAGCCGCCGCCAGAACCTCGAACGCCTCGCCGACAACCTCCGCTTCCTCCGCGAGGAGACCGGCGTGCATGTCCATGCGGACCTCATCGTCGGCCTGCCCGGCGAGGGAATGGAAAGCTTTGGCCGCGGCTTCGACCGGCTCGTCGCGCTCGGCCCGCAGGAAATCCAGGTCGGCATCCTCAAGCGCCTGCGCGGCACGCCCATCATCCGGCACGACGCGGAATTCGCCATGCGCTACGCGCCCCATCCGCCCTACGAAATCCTCGCCACGCGCGACATCAGTTTCCCCGACATGCAGCGCATGAGGCGCTTCGCCCGCTACTGGGATTTGGTGGCGAATAGCGGTAATTTTTCCAAGACCCTCACGCTGCTGTGGGGTGGGGGAGTCAGTAATCAGTCGGGGAAAGTATTCAGTAATCAGTCCGACGCCGCTCCAGGCGACACACTGATTACTGATCACTGCCCGTCCCCCTTCGCCTCCTTCCTCCGCTTTAGCGACTGGCTCCACGCCACGCTGCGCCGCACGCACCAGATCGCCCTCCAGACCATCGCGCAGGGCCTCTTCGATTTCCTCACTGTGGAAAATCACGCCGATCCCGCGACTGTCGCCGCCGCGCTGGAAGCCGACTGGCGCCGCACCCCCGGACGTGAAGCGCTGACAATCCGCGGAATGCCCGCCGCCCCCGCGCCCCTGAAGCCCGCCGCCATCCGCACCGCCCGCAGGCAGGCACGGCATACGCAGGTGCTTTGAACCTAAATTCAGCAGTTGAGAGTTGAAGGTTGAGATTCGAGGCTTTGCGAGAAGTCCGTGGTGCCGTGGGGACAATTGAGCGGTGAAAAAAAAGTGCGGAACTGAGGCCACGTGGAATTCACCCAGCAGGGGAATGTTTCTATCCGCGCAAGCGGCACGGCTGCTTCCTCTCAACACTCCACTCTCATCTCTCAACTGCTGTTTCTAGCAGCGGGGAAGGTTACCAGCCGAGGCGCTCGGCGAGTTTGTCCTGGAGCAACTGCCATTCGGCCTCGCTGAGCACGCCGAGGCGGCGGATGAGCCGGGCCTTGCTGATGGTGTTGATCTGCTGGAGATGGAACGCGCCTTCCTGAAGGAACGGCTTGGGGATGGCCAGTTCCCAGCGGTTGCCGCGCCGGCTGGTGGTGTGGTGGACGACGGTGAAGAGCGCCAGTTCATCGTCCGCGGGTTCGTCGGTGAGCAGCAGGCAGGGGCGGACTTTGGCGGCGATCCCGAGATCCGCCAGCCACACCTCACCGCTGCGCGCGCCGGGCATCTTCCTCCTCCATCCGGTCGAGCATCTGCACCGCGTCGAGGGCGAGAGTGTCGCAGAGGTCGAGTGTTTCCTGTTCGGGTTCGAGTTCCTGGATGCGGGTGCAAAGCGCCCGCCGCTCGGCCAAGGTCAGCCGAGGCAGTTCCTCGATGATTTGCGTCATGCTCATGGTGCTGCGAATGGAGCAGGCATTGCAGGTGAATACGAGCAGGAATTCACCGGCCAAGCGCGGGATGGACTGGCAGGTAATCCTCTCACCGCTCGCGCTCGACGACTGGAAGTGAGAGCCTTTTCGTTTGCCTGCTGAACACCGGAGTCTAGTTTCGTCCCCATGAGCATCGAGCAGCTTGAAGATCAGGTCTTGCATCTCCCGCGCGAGGCACGCCGCAGCTTTGCGCGGTGGTTTTACGAGCACGAGAATCAAATCGTCGAACCGCGGGAAGATGATGAAGTCGGCATGGCGACGAAGGCGGAGATTCTCCGCCGCAGCGCCGAACTTGATGCCAACCCCGCTCTTGCAGTGCCGGTCACTGACGAATGGTTTGAGCAATTGAAACGCCGGCTCGGCGACGCGTCTTCTCAAGCACCCGCTTGTTGACTGCGACATCGAGGAGGCCGCGCTCTGGTATCATTTGCGCAACTCCGCTGTGGCAGTTCGACTGATTGACGAAGCTCGCGCTGCCATGCGAAGTGCAGCCCAGAACCCGTTGCAGTTCTCCATCCGCTTTGCGGATGTGCGCCGTGTGCGGCTGCCGAGTTTTCCGCACAGCGTTTATTTCCGGCTGCTTGGCGATTCGGTCTGCATCCTTGCTCTCGCGCACGGCGGGCGCGATTTGCAGACGCTGCTTACAGGCAGAAAGCTCCCGTCCTGACTCTTGCCGCCATCCGCACCGCCCGCAGGCAGGCGCGGCACACGCAGGTGCTTTGAAAAAAGCCTGCTCTCTTTTCCATTTCGTTTTCCCGGCGCTCTTCACAGCCCGTTGGACATTTCCGCTGAGCCGCGATAGCCTGCGCCCATGATCGCCACCGTCGAACTTTCCGAGGCCGAACTCGCCGATCTCCGCGCACTCACCCATGCGCCGGATGCGCAATCCGCCGTCCGCTCCGCCCTCGACGAATACCGCCGCTACGCCCGCCGCATGCTTCTGAAGGATCTCTCAGGCCAAGTCGCCATGGACGACAACTGGCGCTTGCAGGAGACCGCCGAGACCGATGCGCCTCGTCCTCATTGATACCTGCATCTGGGTTCCCTTTTTCAGCCGTCCCCAGTCGGCGGAAAAGCAGAACGTGGATGCCCTGCTCGACGATGACCGGGCCACGCTCATCGGCCCCATCGTTACGGAAATCCTGCAAGGCATCCCACGCGAGCCACAGGCCGCCTACATTGCCTCGCTCCTGCGCGGCCTCCGTTGCCTGGAGATGGAATGGGAAGACTGGCTCGAAGCCGCCCGCCTCGGTCGCCGTTGCGCCGCTGCTGGACATCGCCTCCCGCTCAGCGATCTCATCCTCGCCGCCGTCGCCATTCGTCGTGACGCGGAAATCTACACCAGCGACCCGCACTTCGATCTGCTCGGCGATGTCGTCCAGTATGCTCCGAATCTCTGAAGCGCCGCAATCCATCGCGCAGGCCCTCTTCGATTTCCCAAACCGGGCAGAATTTCTTCGAGTCGCGCTTGGGTTTCGAGGACGTCCGCCTCGGCGCGGGAAAGAATGAGCAGTTCGCTCATTCGCCGCGGGCGGCACGCAGCCGCGCCTTCACCTCTGCCCACGGCGCGGCCATCGCCGGGTTTTCGCGATATTCCGCCAGACGGCTCTCCAGCAGGTGGACAATCTCCGCCTGCGGTTCTGGAATCGCGGGCGGCAGCAATTGCTGCCAGAGTTCATCAATGAGCTGCCATTTTTCCTCGGCGGAGAGCTTTTGCACCGCGGGCACTTGATCGAGAATCATGCGCCCAAACTGCCACGCACCGGCAAGGTCGCAAAGAGCAAAATCACGCCGCCCCCGCGCCCGATGAGGGCTTGGACTGTTTATCTTAAAAACGGAAATGGATGACAGAGGAATGGGGGCAAAGGAATAGGGAAGCAGAGGTTACGAATTCCGGACGCGTCACCCGATGGGTGAGCGTGATTCTTCCCGCAAGATTCTGGCATTCATTCCCTTGCCCTCATTCCTTTGCCTCCATCCCCGGATTCAGGTTTATTGTCGTTACCCAGGGCGTTGCCCTGGGCTGGATGATGGAACGCCATTGGCGTTCAAGCCCGCCGGGCGAAATCCCCATTCCGGGAACGCCAACGGCGTTCCATCGTTCAGCCCAGGGTTGCCGCAGCCGCGAAGCGGCGAAGGCTACCCTGGGTTTGCGTTCCAAAATAATCATGAACCCCAACGGGGTTCCATCCGTTCGGACGACGCAGGATTTGGGACGCAGGATTCAACCCCGTTGGGATTGTTTCGATATATTGGCCGGTTCGCAGGGTAGCGCGTGCCCGCGTAAAAGGGCCTTACAGCCCTCACGCGGCGCACTCGCGTAAAAGGGCCTTACAGCCCTCACGCGGCGCACGCGCTTTCCCTAGGCTGGCATGTCACCAAGCCTTTGGCCCTCGATACATCGGCGTCTCAACCGTTTTTCGGCTATCAGCCGGTTTTCTCACCCGGAGGGTGAATGGAAATTAGCCGGTGGCGCGAGCCACCGGATCCGCCGAAAGATCGAACGCGCCCCGGAGGGTGCGCTGGAAATAGCCCGACTCCCACCGCCACCTCCGGGGCGGATTCCGTTTTCGGACGGGATCCGGTGGCTTGCGCCACCGGCAAATACCAGCTTTCAGAATTAACGGGACGAATGGGATGCAGAGCGGCGTGCATGGGGAGCGCGCGCGCCTCGCGTGCCGTGCCGTGCGCCCCGCGCGGCACACCGGGCGTCCACAGGCATTCGGAACGCCTTGAGTCGCCGGGTGTATTCCGCGAGGGCGCGGAATACGGCACGCGAGGCGCGTGCGCTCCCCCAACCACGCCAGCCTGCTTTTTCAGCCCTTATTCCCAGTCTCCTTATCTCTGAAAGATCGTATAATTTCCGTCGGCCCTCCGGGCCATTCCAAGAAAATGCCGGGCTTCCAGAACCGGCTGCACTATTTGCTGAGCCGCCCTATTCCTCCACCGGAAGCCGGTCGCGAAATTTCCGCATCAGCCCGACGAGCTTTCTTGCCTTCCAGTAGCGCGGGAAAAATTTCCGCGGCTCGGAAAGGGAGCGAAAAAGCCAGCCGAGGTAAAGGTAGTCGGCCCATACGGGGATGTTCACCTGCTCGCCGCTGAGGAAGCCGATCGCCGCGCCGATGCAATGGATGCCGGGCTTGTAGTCGAGCGTGCGGCGCAGGTGCAGGCCGAGGCGTTCCTGCACGCCGCCGCCGAGGCCGACGATGATGTGCCGCGGGCGCTTCCTGTGAATCATTTCCACGAGCGCGGGATCGCTCAGTTCGCCTTTCGAGTACATCGGCGCGAGGTAGCAGTCGTCCGCGGTCGTGGGAAAGCCCTGCGCTTGCAGCCATGCGATGTTTTTGTCGCGCGCCGCGGGCGTGGGCATGATCCACAGCACCGCGCCGGGCTCGCGGACGGACGGCTCGGCGAGCATGAGATTGAGGTATTCGAGGCCGGAGACGCGCGTGATTTTTTCCCCGGTGAGCCTGCGCCAGAGCAGCACCATCAGCCCGCTGTCGGTGATCGCGAGGTCGGAATTTACGAGCGCGTCGCGGTACGGCACGTCGTGAGGGAGATCCACGAGCGCGGGCGCGGCAGGCACCACGACAAGTCCGCCGCGCATCCCGATGGCGAGCGCTTCACGCGGAGTGCCGGTGAAAAAGCGGATGCCGAGAATCTGCCGGAATGAACCGCCCCCGGCTGGCTGTGCTGCGTCCGGCATTTTCGCGCGCCTGCTGCTTCGTTACTGCTTGGTGTTGCCCGCGACGATCTGGTCGTGGATCCACGCGTAGGTCTTCTCCAGCCCGTCGCGCAGCTTCGTGCCCGGCTCCCAGCCGAATACTTTTTGGATCAGCGTGTTGTCGCTGTTGCGGCCGTTCACGCCCTTCGGCGCGTCAAGATTGTAGTTCCGCTTCAGCTTCACGCCGGCGATGCCTTCGACGATGTCCACGAGCTGGTTGATCGAGACCATCTCGCTGCTGCCGATATTGATCGGCTCCGCGAAATCGCTGTGCGTGAGCATCTGCGTGCCGTGCAGGCAGTCCGCGATGTACATGAAGCTGCGCGTCTGCTTCCCGTCGCCCCAGATGTCGATCTCGTGCTTCCCGCTGCGCTTGGCGTGAATCACCTTGCGGCAGATCGCCGCCGGCGCCTTCTCGCGTCCGCCGTCCCACGTGCCGTTCGGGCCATACACATTGTGGTATCGCGCGACGCGTGTGATCACGCCGAAGTCCTCGCGGAAATGCCGGCACATGCGCTCGCTGAACAGCTTCTCCCAGCCGTAGCCATCCTCCGGCAATCCGGGATACGCGTCCTCCTCCTTCAGCGCCGTCACATTCGGATCGCGCTGCTTGTCGGCGTTGTACACGCACGCGCTCGACGCGTAGAAAAACCGCTCCACGCCGATGTCCTTCGCGGCCTCGAGCAGGTGCGTATTGATGAGCACGCTCAGCATGCACAGCGCCTTGTTGTTCTCGATGAATCCCATCCCGCCCATGTCCGCCGCGAGATTGTACACCACCACCGCGCCCTGGAGCGCGTCGTAGCACGCCTGCTTGTTTTGCAGGTCGAGCACACGGTTGTCCACGTCGGGGAAAAATTGATACCAGTCCTTGATGGACTTCCGGTCCACGCAGCGGATGCGCGTGAAGCCCTGACGCCGGAGGTCGCCGACGAGATGTCCGCCGATGAATCCACCGCCGCCGCAGACGACTACGAGATTGTCTTTCATGATTTTGGGATAAAGATTTTTGGGAAGGGAGCGCGTAGCTAGTCGAGACTCGCGCTGGGTTCAAAGAAAAATGTGCGGCTGCATTCGCGGTGCGGTGTGGGCGGTGCGGCGGGCTCTCCTGGGTGGAGCACGCGACTCGCGTGCTGTCTGCGGCCGCTGGCCGCAGGCAGCGGATGCGCGTGTGTTCGTCATTGGCGCACAGATTCGATGGTCTTTTTAGACGCAGAGACACAGAGGGGAAATGTGGAGGCCCGCAGAGAAACACTGGAAAAACTCCTCCGCGGTCCTCTCTGTTTTCCTCCGCACCTCCGCGTTTATTGAGTCTCGTGCAATGCAGTGACAGCCTGAAGGGCTGATGGAATGTAGCCGGTGGTGGAGCGTAGCGGAACCACCGGATCAGGATGTAAAACAGGATGCGCCCCGGAGGGGCGCTGGGAATCGCCCCGCCTTTCCCAGCGCCCCCCTCCGGGGCGCATCCGCGCGGGCGTGAACCGGTGGTTGCGCTCGTTCCCGCGTAAAAGGGCTTGCAGCCCTCACGCGGCAAGCTCGCTCCACCACCGGCTACATTCCATCAAGCCTCCGGCTTGGAGCTTCGTGTCACTCCATTGGACGAGTCTCAATAATACATCCGTCCTGCGCGGCTTGCATCTTCCCCTTATCGCCGGGCGCGGCGGCGGCGTAGCTCCGCGGTCCCGCATGAATCGCCCCGTGAACCCAAACCCCGTCCTGGAAACGGCGCAACTCTTGATCGTCGGTGAAAACCGCCACTTGGATACCGGAGCCTATCACTGCCCGGAATCCGTTGCTGCCCCTCAAACCCGCGCCATGACCGCTTTCCTTCTACTTTCTCCTGTCCCCGCTTGCCCGAACCATCGCTCTCCGGTAATCTCCTGTCCATGACGACCGTCTCCATCCCGATCGATGAAAAGTGGCTCGCTTCCTCCGGATTTTCCGCGGAGGAAGCGGCGCGTGATTTTCGCCACCTGCTGGCCTCCCGGCTCTTCGAACTGCGCAGGCTGACCCTCGTTCAGGCTGCCGCGATGGCCGGCATGGATGCCTGGCAGTTTGCCGATTATCTCGGTGCCGTCGGCATCAGCATCCTCAATCTGCATCCCGACGATCTCGCCGCAGAACTCGAGCATGCGCGAGCGGAGTATCTTCATTGAGCGGCACGGCGAACTCGACTTCTGTCACTTCGACCTTTACAGTCAGGCTCTTGCAAAAATCGAACGCGGGCATGAGCGCGATCTACGTGACGTGGAATCCATGATCCGCAACCGCCTCGTCACCACGGCCCGGCTTCGGGAAATGTTCCGCGCCATCGAACGCGATCTCATTCGCTATCCGGCCATCAGCCCCGCGGCGTTTGCGACTGCCGTCGATGCCGTTTGCGCCCTTCACCGCGACTCATGAACCAGCTCCACCATCACCCTGGAGGCACTCTCATCGCCGCGGGGCTCGACGATTGCCGTGCCGGCCGCGTCACGCCGGCGGCGTGCCTCATCTTCGTCGGCTGGCCGCGGCTGGAGCGCGCCGGTCTCGACCTGACCGGCTGCAATGTCCACCGGATCACCGAGCCCGAGCACCGTCTCTATCGGCTGCTCGGCGCCGAACCCGGCGACCCCTATTCCCGTTACAACGCCCTCATCCGGGAACTCATCAGCTTCGAGCATTCCATGGAGCACGAGCAAGCCCGGCGCCGTCGCGCGCCCGCCGCTGCGATCTGAGGAGGCATTCCAACAAGTCGATGGTCGTCCGGACACAGCCAGTCGGACAGTCGCACCATCCCACCGCTTCCTCCTTCCTGACCGCGCCGTTCACCGTTCACCGTTCACCGTTCACCAGTCACCAGTCACCAGTCACCGTTCACCGTTCACCGTTCACCGTTCACCAGTCACCAGTCACCAGTCACCAGTCACGGTTCACCAGTCACGGTTCACCAGTCACCGTTCACCAGTCACCGTTCACCAGTCACCGTTCACTAGTCACCAGTCACCAGTCACCAGTCACCAGTCACCAGTCAGTCTTTGTTGCAGCACC
>BJFP01000090.1 GCA_014189875.1 Verrucomicrobiota bacterium
AACTGCTCCCCGCGACGACTTTCATGGACGATCACCTCGCGCCCGCCGGACTCATCGCCGGGCCGAAGATCAAATCGCGCGTGGAGGACGATCTGCGCTACGGCCACGACATCGCGAAGGAAGTCAGTCGCCTCGACATCGGCCAGACCGTGCTCGTGAAGAACGGCACCGTGCTCGCCGTCGAGGGATTCGAGGGGACGAACGACTGCATCAAGCGCGGCGGCGCGCTCGGCCGCGGCGATGCGGTGATGGTGAAGGTGAGCAAGCCCGATCAGGACCTGCGCTTCGATGTCCCCGTGATCGGCCCCGTCACGTTGGAGAGCTGCCGCGAGGCAGGCGTGCGGATCATCGGCATCGAAGCGGGCCGCACGATCATCCTCGAACGCGACCGCGTCACCGCCCTCGCCGCGCAGCACAAACTCTCAATCTTCGGACTCTGACGCATGGCTCAATCCGCAATCCGCAATCCGCAATCCGCAATCCGGTTGGG
The DNA here is from genome assembly GCA_014189875.1 of Verrucomicrobiota bacterium. Lineage (GTDB taxonomy): Bacteria > Verrucomicrobiota > Verrucomicrobiia > Chthoniobacterales > Chthoniobacteraceae > SXWH01. The sequence goes on from BJFP01000090.1 coordinate 491, forward strand.
CGTCATCGGCACCGGCAGCATGGGGAAAAACCACGCGCGCATATTTTCCGAACTGCCGGGCGCAAAGTTCACCGCCATCCTCGACACGCGCGAGGACGTGGCGCGCGAGATGGCGGCAAAGTTTGGCGCGGAACCGGTGACTTCGCTGGAGAAGTTCATCCCGCTCGTGGATGCTGCGACGGTGGCGACGCCGACGGTCACGCATTTTGAAATTGCGAAGGCGCTGCTCGAAGCGGGCAAGCATGTGCTCGTGGAGAAGCCCTTCACCGAGACGCCCGAGCAGGCACGTGAACTGTGCGATCTCGCGCAGGCGCGCGGGCTCGTGCTGCAAGTCGGGCACATCGAGCGGTTCAATCCCGTGATGCCCGCGCTGGAGAAGCGGCTCAACGCGCCGCGATTCATCGAGGCCACGCGGCTCTCGCCGTATCCGGGGCGCAGCCTCGATGTGGGCGTGGTGCTCGATGTGATGATCCACGATTTGGAAATCATCCTGCACCTCGTGCGTTCGCCGTGGGTGCAGGTGGACGCAGTGGGCGTCGCGATTCTGAGCAAGCGCGAGGACATCGCGAATGTACGCATCCGATTTGAAAATGGCTGCGTCGCGAACATCACCGCGAGCCGCATCAGCCAGGACAAGGTGCGGAAGATCCGCGTGTTCCAGCCCGACGCGTATCTCTCGCTCGATTACCAAAAGCAGGAGGGCTACCTGCTGCGGCTCGCGGTCGAGGGTGAAAAGGAGAGTTCGTTCCTCGGGAAAATTTTCGGCCTCGCGACGGATGCGACGATCGTCACGGAATTCGCCGGCAAGCGCATCGTGCGCGAGCCCGTGGCGATTGACAAAGACGAGCCGCTGAAACGCGAACTGGTTTCTTTCGTCGAGTGCGCGCGCGCCGGCGCGCAGCCGAAGGTCTCCGGTAGGGAAGCGACCGCTGCGCTGGAGCTTGCGCTTGAAATCACGCGAAAGATAGAATCGGCAAACGCGCAGCCCGCATGAAAATTTACGTCGTCGCAGGCGAGGCGAGCGGGGATTCGCGCGGCGTCGAACTGATGCGCGCCCTGCGTGAACTGCGCCCGGACATCGAGTTCATCGGCGCAGGCGGACGCGAGATGAAGGCATTCGCCGGCGACGCGATTTTTGACTGGGCCGACGAGGCCGTCGTGGGCCTGTGGGACGTGCTGAAAAAGTACGGCTACTTCCGCAGCCAGTTCAACCGGATGCTCGCAGAGATCGAGGCCGCGAAGCCCGACGCGCTCATCACGATTGACTACCCCGGCTTCAACATGCGCCTCGCGAAGGAAGCGAAGCTCCGCATGCCGAAGCTCCGCACGATCCACTACATCTCGCCGCAAGTCTGGGCCTGGCATCGCGGGCGCATCCCGAAGATGGCGAAGTTCCTCGACCTCATGTTGTGCCTGTTCCCCTTCGAGCTGCCGCTCTACGCGGATGCCGGATTGCGCGCCGTGTGCGTCGGCCATCCGCTGCTCGATTCACTCGAGGCGGAGAAGAAGGAACAGGTGCGGGATGCCTCGCTCGTCGCGCTGCTGCCCGGCAGCCGCGGCAAGGAAGTGCGGAAGATTTTTCCCGTGATGCTCGCTGCAGCGGCAAAGCTAAAGGCATCCAGTCCGTCACTGCGTTTTGAAGCTTCGGCGGCAAGTGAGTCGCTTGCTGAGGTGATGAACTGCATCATCACGGAGCGCGACCTTGGCGGGCTTCCGGATCCTGGGTGCACAGTCACGCTCCGCACCGCGCGCGACCTCATGCAGCGCGCGGGCGCGGGCATGGTGTGCAGCGGCACGGCGACGCTGGAGAGCACGTTCTTCGGACTGCCGATGGTCATCCTCTACAAGGTCGCGTGGCTTACGTGGTTCGTCGGCAAACGCCTCGTGAAAATCCCCTGGCTCGGCCTTCCGAACGTTCTCGCTGGCCGCGAAATCATCCGCGAATTTTTGCAGGACGCCGCGAAGCCCGAGCCGATCATCGCGGAGCTTTCGCGCTTGCTCGGAGACTCGTCGGTCCGCGAGGAGCATCAGCGCGCGCAGGCCGCAGTCATCGCGAGCCTCGGCGAGCGCGGCGCGGCGCGGCGTGCGGCAGAGGCGATTCTCGCGGGGTAGGGGACGAGGTAGCGCGGTGCTGATGCTCGCAGAAGTGACGATCCCTACCCGTTCTTCGCGCAGCAGTCCTTGAACTTTCTCCCGCTGCCGCACGGGCAGGGCTCGTTGCGGCCGACTTTCGGCGCTTCGCGGCGGGCGGGGAGATTCATCTGCACTTCGGGATCTGCATCGGGCTGCTGCTCGGCAGCACCGCCGGCGATGCTGCTCTCATCGGGCGCGGAGAGGAACTGCGGCAGGTTCGAGAGGAACGACTCGAAGGCCATGATGTTCGAGGTGCTGCGGAAGAGGTTGTTCAGCACCTCGTCCTTGATGTTGTCCATGAGCACTCCGAACATCTTGAAGGCTTCCTGCTTGTATTCGATCAGCGGATCCTTCTGGCCGTGCGCGCGGAGGTAAACGCCCTCGCGCAGGCTGTCCATGTTGTAGAGGTGCTCCTGCCACAGCCGGTCAATCGCGCCGAGCGTGATGTAGCGCTCGAGCCCCTTGATCTGCTCGGGAATCTCGTGCTGCGACTTCAGCTCGTACGCCTTTTTCACGCGGTCGGCGAGCAGCGCGCTGATCTCCTCCTGTGTCTTGCCCTCGATGGATTCCTTCGTGACCGAGGTCGGAAAAGTGATGTTCGTCCAGTGCAGCAGCTCCTCCGTTTGCGGCATGTCGCCCTGCGGGAAAAACTCCTCCACCTTCTCCGGGATGCGATCATCAATCACGTCGTAAAGCAGCGCGCGCGGATTGTCGGTGTTGATGGCCTCGTTGCGCCAGCCGTAGATGACTTCGCGCTGCTTGTTCATCACGTCGTCGAATTCGAGTGTGCGTTTGCGGATGAGGTAATTGCGCTGCTCGACGCGCTTCTGCGCGGTCTCGACGGATCGGTTCAGCCAAGAGTGCTCGAGCGCCTCGCCTTCCTTCATGCCGAAGCGCTCCATGAGCTTCGTCATGCGCTCGGCCGCGCCGAAGTTGCGCATCAGATCATCCTCGAAGCTCACGTAGAAACGCGAGTAACCGGGGTCGCCTTGGCGCGCGCCGCGTCCGCGGAGCTGGCGATCAATGCGCCGCGACTCGTGCCGCTCGGTCGCGAGCACGTAGAGGCCGCCGACTTCGGCGACGCCGGGCGCGAGTTTGATGTCCGTGCCGCGGCCCGCCATGTTTGTGGAAATGGTGACTGCGCCGAGCTGTCCTGCGCGCGCGATGATCTCGGCCTCCTGCTGGTTGTGCCGCGCGTTCAGAACCGTGTGCGGGATCTTCGCGCGCTGCAACATGCGCGAGACCAGCTCCGAAGCCTCGACGCTCGCAGTGCCGACGAGGACCGGCTGGCCTTTCGCGTGCGCCTCGCCGATTTCCTGCACGACCGAATTGTACTTTTCGCGGCGCGTCTTGAAGATGAGATCGTTCCCGTCCTTGCGCACGCACGGGCGGTTTGTCGGGATGACGGAGACATCGAGCTTGTAGATGTCGTGGAATTCGTTCGCCTCCGTCTCCGCCGTGCCGGTCATGCCGCCGAGCTTTTTGTAGAGGCGGAAATAATTCTGCACCGTGATCGTCGCGAGCGTCTGCGTCTCCTTGTCAATCTGCACGCCCTCCTTCGCCTCGACCGCCTGGTGCAGGCCGTCGCTCCAGCGGCGTCCGGGCATCGTGCGCCCCGTGTTCTCGTCCACGATGACCACCTTGCCCTCGTCCACGATGTAGTGGACGTCCTTTTCATAAAGGCAGTACGCGCGGAGGAGCTGCGAGATGTTGTGGATGCGCTCGCTCTGCATATTCATTTCGTCCTGCGCCTTTGATTTCGCCGCGATTTTCTGCTGCTCGGTGAGCGCGCTGTTGCCGTCGAGTTCCGCAAACTGTGTCGGGAGATCCGGCAGCATGAACGCATTCGGATCGCCGGGGTTCATGAATTCGCGGCCCTGCTCGGTGAGGTCGGCCTCGTGTGCGCGCTGATCAATGTTGAAGAACAGCTCCTCCTTGAGCTTCCACATCTCCTCCTTGCGAACGTCCGCGTAGAACGACAGCTCCATCTTCTCGATGGCCTTGCGGCGCTCCGGATCCTCCATCGCGCGCAGGTAGGCTTTGTTCAGCGGCTGCCCCCATTTCACCTTCACCATCATCCGCGAGGCCTCCTCCATTTTCGTCAGCTCGGAGCCCTTGGTCTTCGCTGCGATTCCAGCGGCGCTTTCAGTGGCGGCTTCGTCGAAAAGTTTCGTGGCATCGTTTGAGAGGCGGTTGCAGAGCATCGCCTGCTTCTTCACGATCTGCTCCACGAGCGGCTTGTACTTGTCGAACTGGTGCGTCGAGACCGTGACTGGGCCGCTGATGATCAAAGGCACACGCGCCTCATCAATGAGGATGGAGTCCACCTCGTCCACGATGGCGTACCAATGCCCGCGCTGCACCTGCTGCTCCTTGCTCGTGGCCATGCCGTTGTCGCGGAGATAATCGAAGCCGAACTCCGAATTCATCCCGTAGCAGATGTCCGCGCGATATTGCTCGCGGCGTTCATCAGGCGACTGGTCGTGCTGGATGATGCCGACGGTGAGGCCGAGGTATTGGTAGAGCTGCCCCATCCATTCCGCGTCGCGTCGGGCGAGGTAATCGTTTGTGGTGACGAGGTGCGAGCCGCGTCCCGTGAGGCCGTTCAAAAAGAGCGGCAGCGTGGCGACAAGTGTCTTGCCCTCGCCGGTCGCCATCTCGGCGATCATGCCCTTGTGCAGGCAATAGCCGCCGATGAGCTGCGTGTCGAAATGAACCATCGCCCACGTCATCGGCTGCTCGCAGACGGTAAACTGCGCCTTCGCCTCCGTGAGCCGCCACGCGGCATTCTTCACCGCGGCAAACGCCTCGGGCAAAATGCGGTCGAGGTATTCCTGCTGCGCGCCCCATTCGAGCGGCTTCAGCTCTTCCTTCCATTTCGCGACCTTTGTGCGCAGGGCGTCCTGGCTGAGCGAGCGGAATTCCACCTCGAGCTGATTGATGCGCGTGATGACCGGCTTGAGCGCCTTGATCATGCGTGCGTTTTTCGAGCCGAAGAATTTTTTGAGGATCCAGGAGATTGGATTCATGAGTTGTATTGAAATTGAGTTTGGGTCGCCGGGCTATTTGCTGCCGGGTTTGGTTGCGGGAGTGCCTGCGAGATCGGGCGGGAGCTTGTCGGCTTCAAAGGTTTCGACGTTCAGCTTCATCAGGGAAAAGAAAGGTGCGCCAAAGTCCGGGAGATTGCCGCCCGAGCGATCCACGATCGTCGCGATTGCGGCGACTACGCCGCCGCGCGAGCGAACGATGTCAACCGTCTCCTGCACGCGTCCGCCGCGCGTGACCACGTCCTCGGCGATGATGAATTTCTGCCCCGGACGAATCTCGAACCCGCGCCGCAGCACGAGCTTGCCTTCCTCCTTCTCCGCAAAAATGTGCGGCAGCAAAAGTGCGCGCGCGATTTCATGGCCGACGATGATGCCGCCCATAGCCGGCGAGATCACCGTCTCAGCGCCGGCACCGCGCACTTTCTCGGCGAGCGCCGCGCAGATACGCGCGGCGACAGGGGTCTCCTTCAGGAGGAGTGCGCATTGGAAAAATTGCCGGCTGTGCAGCCCGGAGCGCAGGACGAAGTGCCCTTCGAGGAGTGCGTTCGTCTGCCGGAAAAGTGAGAGGATTTCGTCGTCGGTCATGCGTTCAAGCCGTTGCCTGTGATTTCCCGGCGGTCACTTCGATCTCCACCTTCGCCCCGCGCGGGAGGGCAACGACCGCGACCGTGGATCGCGAGGGAAACGGCTGCGTGAAATGCCGCGCGTAAACTTCGTTCATCGCCGCGAAGTCGTCCATCGTGGTGAGGAAGACCGTGGTCTTGATGGCGTCGCCCAGCGACATCGCATTCACGGCGAGCACGGCCTTGATGTTCTCGATGACCCGCTCCGTCTGCGCAGCCACATCCGCGCCGACGATTTCGCCCGACACCGGATCGAGCGGAATCTGTCCGGAGCAAAACAGCAGATGGCCAAACGCGACGGCCTGCGAATAAGGGCCGACGGCTTTCGGTGCACGATCACTGGTGATGGCTCGTTTCATGGAAAAAGGACGGCGAGACTATCAGTGAGCGAAGGGCTGTCAATGAAACGGCGGAGGAAGCGGTGCTCAGTTCTCAGTGCGCAGTTTCCAGCTTGCTCCGACTGAGAACTGAGAACTGAGAACTGAGCGCTGAGCACTCTCCGATGCCGCGCCCGTCAGTTGTTTTCCTCGAGCCCTTCCTTGTGCCCGATATTCTTCACCGGGGCGAAAATTGCCTGCACCTCTGCGAGCAGTTCGCGGTCAATCGGCTCGGCGGCCCACTTCGCCCAGTTGCGGATGTTGTTCGGATTCGCGCTGCCCGAGACGGTCGTGGTGATGTCGGGATTTTCGATTGAAAATTGCAGCGCGAGCTTTGCAATGTCCGAGCCGCGTTTTGCGCAGAGCGCGGCAGCTTCTCGCGCGGCGGCCTTCACGCTCTCGGGCTCCTTCAGCCAGGCGGGCAGGGGAGCATTCGTGAGCAGGCGCGCGGAGAACGGCCCCGCGTTCATCGCGCCGACGCCCGTGCTTTTCAAATACGGCACGGCCTCGTCGGCGAAGCGCGTGTTTTGCAGCGTGTGCTGGTTGTAGCTCAGCACGCAGTCCACATCCGTCTGGTCGCAGATGAATTTGAAAATCTTCATCGGGTAGCCGCTGAAGCCGATGAAGCGAACCTTGCCTGATTGCTGGATTTTTTTCAGTGCCGGGATCGTCTCGTCCACGATCTGCTGCATCGGCACGAACTCGATGTCGTGACACAGCACGATGTCCAGATGATCGGTGCCGAGGCGGTGCAGCGACACGTCCACGCTCTCCGCCACGCGCTTCGCGGAAAAATCAAAATGCGCGAGGTCGTAGCGTCCGAGTTTCGTGCAGAGGGTGTAGCTTTCGCGCGGCACGCCCTTCAGCGCGATGCCAAGCAGCACCTCGCTCATGCCGCGTCCGTAGAATGGCGATGTGTCGATGAAGTTCAGCCCGCACTCGAGCGCGACGCGCACGCTCTCCATCGCCTCGTCGAGCTTCACGCTGCGGAACTCCGCGCCGAGCGACGATGCGCCGAAGCTGAGGATGGGAAGCTGGAGGCCGGTTTTTCCAAGTGCGCGGGTTTGCATGGGTGTGGGGCGGACGTTCAAGCGGGGCATCGGCACGGACTGCCAGAACATAATGCGGAGACGGTCGTGGAATCCACGACGTACGAGGATGCCGACGAAACTATTCTTTCCACATGTGCGGAAGCCGCTGTGATCTTGTGTCTCCCCATAAAAAGCCTCCGACTCCCCGCTCTCTCCGCACGTTTCGTCTCCTACGTGAACTGATGGCGCTGCACGCGCGCGTTCATTCGATGATGGTCGGCGGGCGCGGAGCGAAGTGATTCTGCGAGGGCATTGACGGTGCGCGGCCGAGTCCGCATGGTGAGGCGATGCTTCCAGCCATTTCCCAGCTTCTCGTCCTCCAAGACCGCGACAAAAAACTCCGCCAGCTCAAGCTCGAATTGAAGCGCGCTCCGCTGGAGCGCAAGGACATGGAGTCGCGCACGGCGGGGACTGGCAGCGCGCTCGAAGCGGCGAAGCTGAAGGCGAGGGAGATCGAGGTGAAGCGGAAGGAACTCGAGAGCGAAGTCGGCAGCCGCAGGACGCGCATCCAAAAATACAACCAGCAAAAACTGGAGACGAAAAAGAACGAGGAGTATCAGGCGATCACGCACGCGATCGGGACGATCGAGAAGGAGATCACGGGGATCGAAGACCGGGAGCTGGAACTGATGGAGGCGGCGGACAAGCAGAAGCCAATCATCGCGGCGGCGGAGAAGGAAGCGGCGGCGACGAAGGCGCAGGTCACCCAGCAGTTTGCGGATCTCGATGCGAAGGTGAAATCCATCGAGGCGCAGATGCTGGAGGTGCAGGCGGAGCGCGCAAAGCTCGCGGCGGAGGTGGAGGAGGATCTGCTCGATACTTACCAGCGGCTTTTCGAGACGAAGGACGCGCAGGCGGTCGTCGCGCTGACGAACGAGATTTGCCAGGGCTGCCACGTGAAGTCGCAGACGCACGTCATCCACGCGGTGAAGGCGGGGAAAGTCGTGACGCCGTGCCTTTACTGCGGGCGGATTCTTTACCCGGAAAACTGATCCGGAACCTTTCAGGAGGAAACCGCAGATGACGCAGATTTTCGCAGGGAGGAAATCAGAATGCGGTGAACTTGCGGCGACATATGGGGCGGCGTGCGTGTGGATTCACTCTCACGTCCGAGCCGCATCGAATTTCAATCTGCGTTCATCTGCGAAATCTGCGGTTTCTCTCTGCATTGCTTTCACCGAGGCGGGCACGCCATGAACCGCATCGCTGGCATCGAAACGGAATACGGCTGCCTCGTCACGGACGGCGGCGAGAGCGGCGATGCGTGGCCGGCGCGCGTGAAGAATCACCTTTTCAAAAAGCTGCATGTCGGTGTGCTCGATCAGCACTACCGTGACTACGAGGAGCCGCCGGGGAATGGCGGATTCCTGCTGAATGGCGGGCGATTTTACCTCGATATGGGGCACATCGAATACGCGACGCCCGAGTGTCGCGCGGTGCGCGACATCGTGGCGTGCGATCTCGCGGGCGATGCGATTCTGCAAGGCGCGATCGAGGCGATGGGCGTGACGGACAGCGTCGCGTTTCTGAAGAACAACATTGATCACGGCACGAACGCGACCTTCGGCTGCCACGAGAATTACCTCATGCGGCGCGAGACGGATTTCACCGAGGCGAACACGGCGGCGCTGCTCTCATTTCTTGCGACGCGGCAGATTTTCACGGGCGCGGGGCGTGTGGGACAGGCGAGTCCGCTGGCGTTTGAGGTCGAGCCGCTGCCGCCGTACGAGCGCGTGGAGTTCCAGATGAGCCAGCGTGCGGATCACATCGTGAACGACATCTACCAGTGGGTGCAGTTCAACCGCGCGATCATCAATGCGCGCGACGAACCGCTCGCGGATTACCGGCGCTACCGGCGCCTGCACCTGCTCATCGGCGACTCAAACATGAGCCCCTTCGCGACCGCGATGAAGATTGGCACGACGCATCTCGTGCTTTCGCTGCTCGAGGAGGATCGCCTGCCGCGCGACGTGGCGCTGCAGGATGCGGTGCTCTCGACGCGCATGATCTCCCGCGTGTGCCGCGCGGATGCGCCGGTGCTGCGCGCGGACGGCTACACGGACACGGCGATCGGCGTGCAGGAGAAATTTCTCGCTGCCGCGCAATCGCTCGCGGGTCGCGATGCCGAGACGGACTGGCTGCTCGGCCGCTGGGCCTGGATGCTCGACGCGCTGCGCCGCGGGGCAATCGAGGAATTGCTTGGCGCGGTGGACTGGGTCTCGAAGAAATGGCTGCTCGACACTTTTCGCGCGGAGCAGGGCGTCGCGTGGAGCGACCCTTGGCTCGAAAGCCTCGATCTCGAATACCACAATCTCAATCCGTCGCGCGGGCTCTTCCACGGAATCCCCGTCGAGGGCGAGACGGCGGTCTTCAACCGCGAGGCGTTTGACTCCGCATTCCTGCGCACCGCACCCGCGGACACCCGCGCGCACGCCCGCGGGCTGGCTGTCGCGCATTGCATGGAGCGGGGCCTGCCGTGCGTGTTCAACTGGGACTCGATGACCGTCGGCCAAGAACGGACGCTCGCGATGCCGGATCCGCTGGCGACCTACGACGCCGAAGTGCGTGCGCTGCTCGCTGAGTTTTGAGGGCCGACTTTTCCTGCTAGCCTCTTGAGAAACACGGACGCCTTACGTCGGGAAACCCCGGCGGACGCACGCGCGCCCGCCGGGCTGTTTTCCCCACAGAGTCTTACGAGACCTTGACTTCGACGCTCTTGGGCTTGGCTTCCTCGGCCTTCGGGATTTCGACGGTGAGGACGCCATCCTTGTAGGCTGCGGTCACTTTGTCAGCGCTTACTGCGGCGGGCAGGCTCACGCTGCGCGTGAATTTCCCGTAGAACCGCTCGCGACGGTGGACGGTGCCTTCTTTCACGTCCTTCTCGCTCTTGCGTTCGCCAGAGATCGTGAGCACGCCGTCGTGGACGGACACGTTCATGTCCTCCTTTTTCACGCCGGGGATTTCGACGGCGACGACGTATTTGTCCTTGTCCTCGTGGGCATCGAGCGCCGGGGTCCAGTCGCTGAGGGACTCCGCCGTCCGCGCAGGGAAGGCGAGGTCGAACAGCCGGCCGAAACTGTCGCGCAGGTTGCCGAAGGAGCTGAGGTTGTTGAGTTCGGGATTGATGTAGCGGATGAGGCTCATGGTGATTTGGAATGATGGTTTTGGTTGTTGGTTTGTGGTTTGACCCACGCGGCACCGTGAGAGCGAAACGGATGCCGGGATTTTTTCCGCGGTGGAAAGTGCGCGTAAATTCCTCGCGCAAAAATCCTTGGATTTGCCGGGCGGAAATCCCCGTCCATTCCCCGCGAGTCAGGATGGAGCAGCCGTGGCGCACCGGGTGTGCGCGATGGCGCCACGATGACCGTGCAGGGCTGTTCGTGCCGTGCGACTGGTGCATTGCACGCCGAGGGCCACAGCTTCAGTTTCGGCGGATGTTCCACCTCCTGCGCCGAGCCTGCATCGTCTTCTCGATCTCACTCGCCACCATCATGTCGTCGCTGCGCGCGGACGACTGGCCTGAGTGGCGCGGGAAGGGCCGCGGTGGCGTTTGGAATGAGACCGGCATCGTCGAGAGGTTTCCCGGGGCCGGACTGAAGATCGCGTGGCGCACGCCGATCCGCTGCGGACACAGCGGGCCGTCGGTTGCGGATGAGGGGGTGTTCGTCACTGATTTTTTGCCGACGGAAAAAAAGGGGGCCGGCATCGAGCGTGCGCTGTGTCTCGATGAGAAGGCCGGGAAGATTCTGTGGAGCACCGAGTGGCAGGCCGACTACGCGGGCATCTCATACGAAACCGGCCCGCGCAATTTCATCAACAACGATCGCGGCGAACTGATCATCGCCGACCTCCAGCCCGACGGCTGGCGCGAATTCAGCCGCAACGCGCATATCACGCCCGACAACCGGCGCGGAGGACGCCGCGAATTCGGCGCGGTGAACTGGGTGCATCCGGCCTACGCGAACAACCACATCATCACGCGCAACGAGCAGGAGATCATCCGCGCCTCGCTCGACGGCGCAGACTACGAGAAGTAGGCGCGCGACTACGCGAGGATCGCCTTGATCATGTGCCCGGACACATCCGTGAGCCGGAAATCGCGGCCGCCGAAGCGATACGTGAGCCGCTCGTGATCGAGGCCGAGCAGGTGCAGTACGGTTGCGTAGAAATCGTAAAGCGTAGCGACATTCTCCACGGCGTCGTAGCCGAGTTCATCCGTCGCGCCGTAGGTCGTGCCGCCGCGGATGCCGCCGCATTCGATCCACGCGCTGAAACCGATAGCCGGGCAGGGTCGCATTCATCGAGCCGAGGCCGTAGTTCACCCACGCGCCCGCGCTCGGGTGGCCCATGAACGGGAAGCCGGTGTGGAGAAGATTGTTCCCCTGCGCGTGCTCGTTCACCTTCGAGGTCATCGAGCGGATCACCGTGAGATCGTCCGCCATCTCGGCGAGGCGTGGGAAAAGATTCGTCATCATCACGCCGCCCTGTCCGCGCGGCCTCGCAGTCCACGGCGAGGCCGGGACAATTGCTGCACGCGATTTGCGGATGGCGGGGCGGAAAGTAATTTGGGCTTCAGCTCAATTGTTCGAGCTAAAGCTCAAACCATGTTGCGCACACACGCTTTCCCGAACCGACTGTTTCGCCATCCAAAGCCGAACCCGGATGAAAACTCAGCATCGGGAAACTTCACTTTTCGGACAAGCCTGCTCAGTGTCCACGCATGTCTCCCGCCGACCGTTACTCACTCCTTCGCGAATGCGCCATCATCCGCGAGGGCGCGGCGGCGGCAGCGCGCGAGTGGTCGGAGCACGAGGTGCAGGCGCTGTGGTTCGCGGGAGCGTTCGGGAAGAATTTCGCGACGACCGACGGACGCGCGGTGAGCGTCGTGCAGTTTGGCGTGTGGAACCGTGAGGCCGGGCCGGATTTCGCAGAGGCTGCGGTTTCATTCGACGGCGGCGAGGCGCAGCGCGGCAGCATCGAACTCGACATGGATGTGGCCGACTGGGAGCACCACGGTCACGCGACGAATGCCGCCTACGACGACGTCGTGCTGCACGTCTTTGCGAGCAGCGGGCCGCGCGAATTTTTCACCAGAACCTCGCAGCACCGCGCCGTGCCGCAGGTGCAGCTCGATTTGCGCGCAATCGAGGAGCCGCCGAATCCGCAGCCCGATGCAAAGCCGGGCCGCTGTGTCGCGCCGCTGCGCGCGCTGCCGCTCGAAAAGGTGCGCGACGTGCTGATTGGATCAGCGCAGTTCCGCATGAGGAAAAAATCCGCCGCGCTCGCGCGCCTCGCGGAGCTGCACGGCCCCGACGAGTCGCTCTATCAGGCGCTTGCGACCACGCTCGGCTACAAGGCGAACAAGCTGCCGTTCACATTGCTCGCGCAGCGCCTCCCGCTGCGGCTGCTCCGCGCGGCGAAGGACTCCGCGACCGCGCTGCTCTTTGGCGTCGCGGGCTTCCTCGATCAGCGCGAACTCGCGCCGTTTGATTCGCCGACGCGCGCATTTCTCCGCGGGCTGTGGGAGCAGTGGTGGCCGCGCCGTGCGGAATTCGAGCGCCTCGCGCTCCCGCGTGAGGTTTGGAAAATGAGCGGCCAGCGTCCGATGAATCATCCGCAGCGCAGGCTCGCAGCCCTTGCGCAGATCGTCCGCCACTTCCCTCGCATCCGGGCGCTACGCGATGCCTGTGTGCCCGATGCGACGGCGGAATTTTTCGACGGACTGCGCGATGAATATTGGGAGCACCACTACACGGTGACATCGAAGCCGGCGGCAAAACGCATGGCACTCGTCGGGGAATCGCGCGTCACGG
>BJFP01000091.1 GCA_014189875.1 Verrucomicrobiota bacterium
CGGTAGGTCACGGTGATGGCCACATAGCCATTCTGCGCCAGCGTGAGGCAGAGCCTGTCATAGCTCTCGCGCTTCCCGGCACGAAAGCCGCCGCCGTGGATGCACACGACCGCGGGGAACGGCCCCGTTCCGTCCTTCGGTCGCGCGATGTTCACCTGCAGGTGCTGGTTGTCGGGATTCGCAAACTCGATGTCCCGCTCGAACACCACATTCTCCGGCACCACCAGCTCCGCCGCGCGCAACCCCGCCACCGCGGCGAGCAGACTGAGGAAAATGACGAGCGATGTGCGGAGGATGGGCGCGGGTTTCATGGTTGAGGAGTTTTCTGCGGCGAGATTACGCGCCGCTTCTGCCACGTCGATCCGAAATGTGGTGCCAGTCACAATCCCTCAGACTTTCTCAAATGCTCGTCGCTGGCACTGCCGCCTCGTTGCCGCCCGGAGAATTGCGCGAGATGACCTTCCAAGGCTGCCGCTGCACACTCTGGCGCGCGAAGCAGGCGAGGTTGCAAACCTCGCCTACATTCGCTCCGCACTCAGGGCTTCACCTCGAAGACCATGATGACCTGCCCGCGTGCATTCGCCGGGCCGGCGATGAAGAGCGGGCTGCCGGACCCGAGCATGCTCTCGTTTTTCAGCAGCGAACGACTGTCCTGGAAGAACTCCAATTTCACGCCGTAACCGCTGCGCAGGCGCGTGGCCTGCACGCTGAGCCAGAAATTTTTCGTCGGCACGAGCCAGTGCTCGTCCTGGCCTTCCATCTTCTTCGTGACGGAACCGATGATCTTAAACTGATCGTAGCCGAGAAACTTTGTGAGCTGCGCGCCAAAGGCGGCGAGTTCCGGCGGGAGCGGCGCGGGCTTCGTGCCTTTCTCCGCCTTGGTCGCGAGCACCACGGCGCTCCACACCTTGCCCTGCGTTGCGGGAGCAAATGAGAAGGGCGTCATCGCCTCGGTGCGCGGCGGTGCCTGGGCCACCGCACATGCCGCAGTCGCGAACCATGTGCCGAGTGAAATGATCGCGGTGCTATTCGAGAGCATAGTCATCCGGGAGCGGTTCCAGTCCATCAATCCAAATCATCTTGAGGCCCTCCGCATCGAGCACGCTCGCATCGAGCAACCGGTCGCCCGCCGTCACCGAGACGATCTGCGCGAAGTAGCGCTCCTGCCTTTCCCCGCCGCCGCCACGCACAAAAGACGCCCAAATCGCGATCGTCGCGATGAGGCTGAACGCGCCCGCAAAAGCGAGCCGCCAAAGCGAAAACAAGCCGCGCGCCTTTGCAGGGGCGGGTGCCGCAGCCGCAGGTGGCGGCGCGATTTCGCGCATGATGCGGTCGTTGAAAAAGTCCGGGTTGCGGAGCGTCGGCCCAGGCGAATGCCGGCGCACGGCCCCGATGATCCGTGAGTGCATGGCGCGTTCGGCGGCGGCTTCGGGATGCTCGCGCTCGAATGCGGCTGCATCCTGCGCGGAGAGCATTCCGTCGAGGTAGGCCGTCCACTTTTCCTCGTGCGATGATGGGGGTTCAGAGTTGTTCATGGACGTCGCGGAGCATGGTTTGGAGTTTTCTGCGGGCGTAAAAAAGTCGAGACATCACAGTACCGATGGAGCAGCCGATCGCATCCGCAATCTCGTGGTATTCCATCCCTTCGAGTTCGCGCATGACGATGACCTGCCGGTGCTCGTCGCTCAGTCGGGTGATCGCCTCATCAATGCGCTTGCGGATTTCCTGATCCGCGAGCTTGACCGCCGGTGGCACGACGGCCTGGGGCGCGGTCACAGCACCGGGCGCGATGCCGGGCAGGCTGATCGAGTCGTCAAATTCCTGCCCGCTCTCGATCTTTTTCCGGCGCAGCCAGTCGAGAGACACATTCGTCATGATGCGATAGAGCCATGTGAAAAATGACGACTGACCGCGGAAATTGGCCAGGCTGCGCCATGCGCGCACGAAGCCGTCCTGGGTGAGATCCCAGGCGTCATCTTCGTTTCTGACCATTTGGTAGATCATGGAAAAACAGCGTTGTCGGTGGCGGGTTACGAGTTCGTTAAAGGCCTGCGTGTCACCTCCCTGGCACCGGGCGACCAGTTCAATGTCACCCGGCCCCTCGGGAGGGACATCGGAGTCAGGTTTGGACGTGGAATCGCTCAATCTATTCAGTCTCGCCGGAGTTTTCCTGCCCTGGGCTAGCGCCCGCCGCACCGGCGGCGGAACTCCGAGCGATATTCGCCCATCTTGCTCACGATGCCGTCGCGGATGGAAAAAATCCGCCCCCGCAGCATCTCGAACTGCGGGTCCCCGAGCAGTTCCCCTTCGTTCAGCGCCGCCGCCGCGTTCAGCGCGGACGTAAGCGCCCGCAGGCCGCGCTTGAGATACGCGATGGTCATCCCGAGTTCGTCAACGTCGTCGTCGTTCAGCGCCGCGGCAAGCTTGGCAGCGGTGACCGTCGTCTCGTCCCGCAGGGTGATCGCCGCGGGATGCTCGCGCACCTTCTCGTCCAAGCGGACGAACATCTCATCCAGTTCAGCGCTGAAGGCGATCGTCTCGCGGTAGAGCGGATGCTTTTCAAAGCCGAAGGTCATCGGCTCCCCGGACGGCTGCGCGACCTCATCGTCATCCGAAACGACGTCCTCAAACGACGACTCCACCTCGTCCTCCCACTCGCGGGTCTCGCCGCCGATGAGATGCGTCCAGCCCATCTCGCGCGCGATGATCGCGTCACGGTCCGGGTGGTCCATGAATTTTTCGAGCAAGCCCATGTATTTTTCGGTGCGACGCTCCTGCTCCTGGAGGAATCTCTCCCAGTCGTATTCGTCCCAAGCTTTGTCGGCATTTTCTTCCGGCATATGGCGCTACGTAGCGCGCACTTCGCCGGAGCGCAAACGGGAATCTTCGGCCATCGCCCGGTTTGAATTTTCATAGGCGGGATGTTCGCCGGGGGCGGCACGCTCCGGCGACGGACCGGGCGCGCAAAATTTCCTGAGAAAAATTCTGTTGCTGTGCGCGGGAGGGTGCTATGTCGCGCGGCCAATTTGAAAGACCGACTTAGAACACAGAGCCAGTCACCGCAGCACGAAGCCCCTCTCTTTCGTGGGTGAGCAGATTTTTTGAGACATGAACGCCGACGGCTCTTTGCAAAGAAACGACCACGAAATGAAGAATCAGGGACTTCCGCAGACACAGGGAACAACGCAGAATCAGGGACTGCCCGAGAAGCAGGGACTCTACGATCCGCAGTTTGAACACGACGCGTGCGGCGTCGGATTTGTAGTCCACATGAAGGGGAATAAATCCCACGACATCGTGCAGAATGCGCTGACGATCCTCGTGAACCTGGATCATCGCGGCGCGTGCGGCTGCGAGAAAAATTCCGGCGACGGCGCGGGCATCCTCATGCAGATACCGCACAAGTTCTTGCAAAAGGTCGCGGGCTTTGCGCTTCCCGCACCGGGGCAGCTTGGCGTGGGCAGCCTTTTCGGATCACGCGATGCGGCGGTGAGGAAAAAGGGACGCGAACTTTTTGAACAGGTCGCAAAGTCCGAGGGACACACGGTCCTCGGCTGGCGCGATGTGCCGACGGATAATTCGACGCTCGGCAAGACGGCGCAGGCGAGTGAGCCGTTCATGCAGCAGGTGTTCATCCAGCGCGCGGCGAACATCGCCGATGATGCGACTTTTGAACGGAAGCTGTACGTGCTGCGCAAGCTCACGCACCGCGCGATCCGAACGGCGGGCGTGGATCCGTTCTGGTATGCGCCGAGCCTCTCGTGCCGCACGCTGGTGTACAAAGGGATGCTGATGCCGGAGCAGGTCGGCGCGTATTTTCTCGACCTCGCGGACCCGGACATGGAGAGCGCGCTGGCGCTCGTGCACTCGCGTTTTTCCACGAACACGTTCCCGAGCTGGGAGCGTTCGCATCCGTACCGCTACATCGCGCACAACGGTGAAATCAACACGCTGCGCGGGAACATCAACTGGATGAAGGCGCGCGAATCGCTGCTCGACAGCCCGCTCTTCGATGACGTGAAGAAAATCCTGCCCATCGTGAATGAGCAGGGATCGGATTCCGCGATGTTCGACAATGTGCTCGAGCTGCTCGTGCAGGGCGGGCGCTCGCTGCCGCATGCGATGATGATGATGATTCCCGAGCCGTGGGCCGGGCATGAGTCCATGAGCGAGGAGAAGAAGGCGTTCTACGAATACCACTCGTGCATCATGGAGCCGTGGGACGGGCCGGCGTCGGTCGCGTTCACCGATGGCACGATGATCGGCGCGACGCTGGATCGCAATGGTCTGCGTCCCTCGCGGTACTATGTGACGAAGGACGACCTCGTGATCATGGCGAGCGAAGCGGGCGTGCTGCCGGTCGCGCCGGAGAACATCGTCTCGAAAGGACGCCTGCAGCCGGGCCGCATGTTCATCGTGAACATGGAGGAGGGCCGCATCGTTCCCGATGATGAAATCAAATCGAAGATCGCTGGGGAAAAGCCGTACCGCCAGTGGCTCGACAAACATCTCGTGAAGCTCGCGGACATCAAGGACGGCGAGCCCGTCGCGCCGCCGGATCACAAGACGATGCTCCAGCGCCAGCAGGCGTTTGGTTACACCTTTGAGGATCTCCGCATGCTGCTCGTGCCGATGGCGCGCGACGGTGTGGAAGCAATCGGATCGATGGGCACGGACACTCCGATCGCGCCGCTCTCCAACAAGCCGAAGCTCCTGTTCGATTACTTCAAACAGCTCTTCGCTCAGGTCACGAACCCGCCGATTGACTGCATCCGCGAGGAGATCATCACGTCATCCGTCACGACCATCGGCGCAGAGGGCAACCTGCTCGATCCGAAGCCGGAAAGCTGCCACCTCATCGAGCTGAAGGCGCCGGTCCTCAGTAACGAAGATCTCGCGAAGCTGAAGACGGTAACCGAGGGAAGCTTCTCTGCGACCACGCTGCCGATCCTTTTCGATCCGCGCGGCGGTTCTGCGGGACTCGAAAAAGCGATGGATGAACTCTGCGCGCAGGCCGATCGCTCGGTCGCAGCCGGCAAAAACATCCTCATCCTTTCCGACCGCGGAACGAACAAGGACAACGCGGCGATCCCTTCGCTGCTCGCGGTGTCGGGTCTGCATCACCATCTCATCCGCAAGGGCACGCGCACGCAGGTGGATCTCGTGCTCGAAAGCGGAGAGCCGCGCGAGGTGCATCACTTCTGCACGCTCATCGGCTACGGCTGCGGCGCGATCAATCCTTACCTCGCATTCGAGACGCTCGACGACATGATCCGCCAGGGTCTGCTCAAGGACGTGAAACATGAGTATGCGGTGAAAAATTTCATCAAGGCCGCGACGAAGGGCGTGATCAAGGTCGCGTCGAAGATCGGCATCTCGACGATGCAGAGCTACCGCGGCGCGCAGATCTTCGAGGCCGTCGGCCTGAACCAGAAGATCGTGGACAAATATTTCACGACGACCGCGACGCGCATCGAAGGCTCGGGAATCGAGATCATCGCGAAGGAAGCAATCGCACGGCACAGCCACGCATTTCCCGACCGCCAGACGAATGGCAACACGCTCGAAGCCGGCGGCGAATACCAGTGGCGTCGCGAGGGCGAGGCGCACCTTTTCAATCCGCAGACCATCCACACGCTGCAAAAGGCCGTGCGCAGCGGGAGCTACGAGACGTTCAAGCAATACAGTGCGCTCGTGAACGAGCAGGTGAAGAATTTCTACACGCTGCGCGGGCTGCTGGATTTCAAGGCGCAGACGCCGGTGCCGATCGAGGAAGTCGAGTCGGTGGATTCCATCCTGAAGCGCTTCAAGACGGGCGCGATGAGCTACGGCTCCATCTCCAGCGAGGCGCACGAGGCGCTCGCCATCGCGATGAACCGCATCGGCGGCAAGTCGAACACCGGCGAAGGCGGCGAGGATTCCGCGCGCTACACTTGGACGAATGAGCGCGGCGATTCAAAGAGCAGCGCGATCAAGCAGGTTGCTTCGGGCCGCTTCGGCGTCACGGGTCTCTACCTCTCGCAGGCGAAGGAACTGCAGATCAAAATGGCGCAGGGCGCGAAGCCCGGCGAGGGCGGACAGCTCCCCGGCACGAAGGTGTATCCGTGGATTGCAAAAGTGCGCGGCTCGACGCCGGGCGTGGGACTCATCTCGCCGCCGCCGCATCACGACATCTACTCGATCGAGGATCTCGCCGAGCTGATTCACGATCTGAAAAATGCGAACCGCCACGCGCGCATCAGCGTGAAGCTCGTCTCGGAAGTCGGCGTCGGCACGATCGCCGCGGGCGTTTCAAAAGCACACGCTGACGTGGTGCTCATCTCGGGCTTCGATGGCGGCACAGGCGCTTCGCCGCAGACCTCGATCAAGCACGCGGGCATCCCGTGGGAACTCGGCCTCGCCGAGACGCACCAGACGCTCGTGCTGAACAATCTCCGCTCGCGCATCGTCGTCGAGGCGGACGGCCAGATGAAGACCGGCCGCGACGTCATCGTCGCCGCGCTGCTCGGTGCCGAGGAGTTCGGTTTCGCTACCGCACCGCTCGTTTCGCTGGGCTGCATCATGATGCGCGTCTGCCATCTGAACACATGCCCCGTCGGCGTCGCCACGCAGGACCCGCAGCTTCGTGCGAAGTTCACCGGCGATCCGGAACACGCCGCGAACTTCATGCGGTTCATCGCACAGGAAGTGCGCGAACTCATGGCACAGCTTGGCTTCCGCAAGCTCACCGACATGGTCGGCCGCACCGATATGCTCGAAGCGCGCAAGGCCGTGGAGCACTGGAAGGCGAAGGGCCTCGACTTCTCAAAGATCCTCTACTCGCCGCCGGTCGGCCCCGAAGTCGGGCGCTTTTGCACCGAGACGCAGGATCACGGCCTCGAAAAATCACTCGACCTCACGCAGCTCCTCGACATTTGCAAACCCGCCATCGAGCGCGGTGAAAAGGTGAAGGCGACGCTTTCCATCCGCAACGTCAACCGCGTGGTCGGCACGATCCTCGGACACGAAATCACCAAGAAGCACTGGTACGGATTGCCGGAGGACACGGTGCATCTGAAATTCAACGGCAGCGCGGGTCAGAGTCTCGGCGCATTCATCCCGAAAGGCGTGACGCTCGAACTCGAAGGCGACGCGAACGACTACGTCGGCAAGGGAATGAGCGGTGGAAAGATCATCGTCTATCCGCCCGCGGGTTCCACGTTCAACGCGGACGAGAACATCATCGCCGGCAATGTCGCGCTCTACGGCGCCACCGCTGGCGAGCTGTTCCTGCGCGGAATGGCGGGCGAGCGTTTCGCTGTGCGGAACTCCGGTGTGGACACCGTCGTCGAAGGCGTCGGCGATCACGGTTGCGAATACATGACCGGCGGTCGCGTCGTCATCCTCGGACTCACGGGCCGCAACTTTGCGGCAGGCATGAGCGGCGGCGTGGCCTACGTGCTCGACGAAGCCGGCGACTTTGCCACGCGCTGCAACACGCAGATGGTCGCACTCGAAAAAGTCGAGGACCGTGCGGAAATTGACGCCCTTTACGCGCTGATCAAGAAGCACGCGGACTACACGAAGAGCCAGAAGGCATTCAAGGTGATCGCGCTCTGGGAGGAGACGCTGCCGAAGTTCGTGAAGGTGATGCCGAAGGACTACAAGCGCGTCCTGCAGGCGCTGAAGAAAGCCGAGGCCGACGGTCTCAGCGGAGACGACGCACTGAACGCGGCCTTCGAGGCGAACGCGCGCGACGTGGCGCGTATCGGCGGCAGCTAGGGCTCAACAACAACTTCGAAACGACCATGGGAAAACCAACTGGCTTCATTGACTTCAAACGCGAGATTCCCGCGGATCGCGCACCACTCGAGCGCGTCCGCGACTGGAGTGAGTTCCACCTCCACATGCCCGAGCCCGCGCTCAAGACGCAGGGTGCGCGCTGCATGGATTGCGGCGTTCCATTCTGCCACACCGGCACGCTCATCAGCGGCATGGCGAGCGGCTGCCCGATCAACAACCTCATCCCCGAGTGGAACGATCTCGTCTATCGCGGGCTGTGGAAGGAAGCGCTCGAGCGCCTGCACAAGACGAACAATTTCCCCGAGTTCACCGGCCGCGTCTGCCCCGCGCCGTGCGAAGGATCGTGCGTGCTCGGCATCAACGAGCCGGCGGTGACCATCAAGAACATCGAGGTCGCAATCATTGACCGGGGCTGGGAAGAAGGCTGGGTCGTCGCCGAGCCGCCGACGAAGCGCACAGACAAGAAGGTCGCGATCATCGGCTCCGGGCCCGCGGGAATTTCCGCTGCCGCGCAGCTCAACAAGGCCGGGCACACCGTCACCGTTTACGAGCGCGCGGATCGTCCGGGCGGGCTGCTCATGTATGGCATCCCGAACATGAAGCTCGACAAGAACGAGGTCGTGTTGCGCCGCATCCAGCTCCTCGAAAAAGAGGGCGTCACCTTTGTCTGCAACACCGAGGTCGGAAAAAATTTCCCCGCGGAGAAATTGATGGCGGAGTCCGACGCCGTGATCCTCGCGACCGGCGCGACGAAGCCGCGCGACCTTCCCATCGAGGGCCGCCAGCTCAAGGGCATCCACTTCGCGATGGACTTCCTCACTGCGAATACGCGCTCACTTTTGGACCAGCACAAGAACGGCGACTTCATTGACGCGACCGCGAAGGATGTCGTCGTCATCGGCGGCGGCGACACCGGCACGGACTGCGTCGGCACCTCGATGCGCCACGGCTGCAATTCGCTCGTGCAGCTCGAAATCATGGGGAAGCCTCCGCTCGAACGAGCGAAGGACAACCCGTGGCCCGAGTGGCCGAAAACCTACAAGCTCGACTACGGCCAGGAGGAAGCCGCCGCGAAATTTGGCGACGACCCCCGCGTGTATCTCACCACGGCGACGAAATTCGAGAGCGACGAAAAGGGTCATGTGAAGGCCGTCCATGTCGTGAACGTAGAGTGGAAAAAGAACGACAAGGGACAGTTCGGCCCCGTGCCCGTGCCCGGCACCGAGAAGGTGCTCCCCGCGCAGCTCGTGCTGCTTGCGATGGGATTCCTCGGGCCGGAGCAGCCGCTGCTCGATTCGCTCGGCGTCGAACGCGACCCGCGCTCGAACGTGAAGGCCGACTACGGCAAATACGGCACCAGCATCCCGAAGGTCTTCGCCGCCGGCGACTGCCGCCGCGGACAGAGCCTCGTCGTGTGGGCCTTCAACGAAGGCCGCGGTGCCGCCCGCGAGTGCGACCGCTTCCTCATGGGAGCGACGGACCTGCCGTAAAGCAGTCCCACGCTTCAGCGTGCAGTGATGTGCGATGGTAGCTTGCGGGCGAATCAGCATTCGCGCGCTCAGTTTGGTGCGCGCGTTTTTGAACGTTGAAGGGTCGGATTACTTTGCGCTGCCGCGCGTTTTTTGCGTCACCGCGAATCCGTTCCGTCCCGTGAAAGTGCGCAGGCCGAGCGCGCCGACACGCACGAGGTTACGCCAGCCGCCCGCGCCAGCCGACGCGACGCCAGCGCCCTGCCCACCAAACGCGCGACGGGAACCATGCGAGCAGCCACATCGCACTTTCGATAATCGCGCTTTTCACAACCGCGATCGGCAGAGCGGGAAGCCGGAATCGCAGCAGCCACGAAAACGCCGCAGCGGTCGCGATGCGCGCGATGGCGATGAGCGTAGCCCATTTCCAAAATGGCAGATGCAGCGCGACCGCGAGTGCGGCAAAGCCGAGCGTGTGCAGCACCGGCAGCCCGAGCGCACCGGCAGGCGTCGCGGCGCGGTAGGTCACGGCGACGCGATGCTGGTGGCGGAGATATTCGCGCCAGGTCATCGGATCGCTGTCGAGCGTGAGGACGCTGCGGCTCAGGCGAATCGTCCCGCCCTTCGCCGCGAGCTTTGCGCCGAGCTGGTGATCCTCGGCGAGATCGCTCCCGAGCGTCTCCCAGCCGCCGAGCGCGCGGATGTCCTCGGCCTTCACGCCGGTGCATGCGCCGAGGGTGAACGTGATGCGTCCCGCGAGCATGAGTCCGGGCCAGAGCGTGAGGAGTGCGGGCGCGGCGTCGAACGTCTGCGGGAAATTCCGGTGGTTTGTGAAGCGGTAGCCGGCGGTCTGCACGTCCGCGCCGCTTGCGTTCCACTCGCGGCGGAAGTTCTCGATGAAGTCCGCATCCGGCATCGCCTCGCTGTCGGTGAGCAGCCAGTGCGCGTGCCGCGCATGCGGGACCATCTGGATGAACTTTGAGATCTTCGGATTCGGCACGCGCTCACGCTCGCACGCGACGACATCAATCGCCCGCTCCGGATGCCTCGCGCGCAGATTTTCGCACACGGAAAATTCCGCGGAGCCCTCATCCACACCGAGGAGAATCTGATCCTCCGCGCGGCTGCCGCGCACGAGCGCATCGAGTTTTCCGTCGAGGTCCGGCACGCCGCCTTTCAGCGCGCGCCAGAGCGTGAGCGGCGGAGTGTCCGCGCTTTCCGGTGCATCTGGAGCGCGCAGATGCCGCCGCAGCCGGAACGCCGCGACCGTATGCAGCACGACACCGAGCGCGGCGATGCCGAGCGCGACGATGGCTAAAATTGTGGACGGTGAATCAGGCATTTGGAGCGGAGCGCCTTCTTCTCGTATTCCTAATCTTATTCTTAATCCTCCCCAGTGCGGTGGCCCGAGTCAGCGTGCCGCGGAGGGATTAAGAATATGATTTAGATTGGGAGGCATGGAGATTTGGCGTTGCCGGTGCGCGGGCATCATGCTGTGAACCGTGCATGGAAGACAACACGCGCCGCCTGCTGCTGACGGGCGATGACTTTGGCCGGAGCGCGGCGATCAACGTGGCCATCGAGCAATGGCACCGCGCGGGCGCGCTCACGCACGCGGGGCTGATGGTCAACGAACCGGGCGTCGGGGAAGCCGTGGAAATCGCACGACGGAATCCAAATCTGCGCGTCGGCCTGCATCTCACGCTCTGCGACGGGCGCGCATCGGATGGCTCGGCGATGGGTGCGTCGCCTGCGCTCGCCGGATTGCGGTTTGCATTTTTCCCCGGCGCGCGCGCGTGGCTGCGCAGGGAAATCGGCGCGCAGTTTGCGAAATTCGCGCAGCTCGGTCTTGCACCGACGTATTGGGACGGACACACGCATCTGCACCTGCATCCGCTTGTGCTCGCGATCACGATCCCGATCGCGGTCGAACACAACTTCCGGTTCATGCGCCTCGTGCGCGAGCCGCGCGATGGAGAAGGTTCGGGCGGATTTCTGCCGCGCGTCTTTTCGATTCTGAGCGCGCGCGCCGCTCCGAAACTGCGCGCGGCGGGGATCGGTTTTGCCGACGCCGTCTTCGGCCTCAGCAAGAGCGGACGCATGGATCTCGATGAGGTGCGCCGCGCTGCCGAGTGCGCACGCACGCGGCTGACGGAGATCTACTTTCATCCCGGTGCGGAGGCGGTGCTGAAGGATCCCGCGCAGGTCGCGCCAATCGTCGCATGATGACCGTGGCACGCATTGCGTGCTCCCGAAAATAGCCCGGCACTTCAGTGCTGGGTTACGATGAAGAAATGCGAAGCAAGTCCCGGAGGGACGACAGCAGCATTCTTCCAGTCCCTCCGGGACTGGTTTCCGACTCACCCCATAATCCCAGCACTGAAGTGCCGGGCTGTTTTTACCTATCGAGACGAGGGCGTCGCAGCCGGGCAACGCGCAGCTCAGGACAGCTACACGACGGCGCTGCACCCCACCGCAAACCTCGGGCTCACCTCGCGCTGCGTCGCGACGAACACCTCCACACTCCCCGGCGCTCCGCCCGCTGCGGTGATTTTCTCCCGCGCCGTGTTCGCCGCGAGGTCCGGCGAATTGCAGTCGCGGCTCAGGTGTCCGAGCACGGCGCGGCGGAGATTTGCGCCGAGCATTTCCGCGAGGACGTTGCCGGCGGCGGCATTTGAGAGATGGCCGTGGCGCGACATGATGCGCTGCTTCGTCGCCCACGGGCGGCGCGTGTCGAGCTGGAGCAGTTTCTCGTCGTGATTCGCTTCGATGAACAGCGTGTGCGCCTGCCGCACGCGCTCGCACGCGAGCTTCGTGGCGAAGCCGAGGTCGGTGAGAAAGCCAAGCGATTCACCGCCGTGGTGCAGCATGAATCCCACCGGATCCATCGCATCGTGCGGCACGCTGAAGTTCTGCACCGCGATGTCCTTGATTTCAAAATCTGCGCCCGTGTTGAACACCCGCCAGTCGGCCTTCGTTTCCTTCGATGCACGGCGCAGCGCCTCGGCGGTGAGGCCGTTCGCATAGACGGGCGTGCCGAATTGCTTGCACCACACCTCGACGCCGCCCGCGTGGTCGCTGTGCTCGTGAGTGAGCAGGATGGCATCAATCCCGACCGGGTTCACGCCGCACAGCGCGAGCCGTTCGCGCATCTGCTTTGCGCTCAGCCCGCCGTCGAGCAGCACGCGCGCCGTCGCCGACTCGATGAGCGCGCAATTTCCCGCGCTGCCGCTGCCGAGGATGGTGACGTAAAACATTGGTGCGAATTTTTCGGCGCAACGCGCGCCGTGTCGAGCGCAGTGTCGTGCTGCATCGGAAAAATGCGCGCCCTGAGAATCTGCCGAACAACTTTCTTGCGCCGCCGCAGAATCCGCGCAGGATGTGCGCCGCATCCAGGATGGGTGGCAGAGTGGTCGAATGCGCACGCTTGGAAAGCGTGTTAGGTGCAAACCTACGAGGGTTCGAATCCCTCCCCATCCGCCACTTCCAGACGGGAGTTGGTTGTCAGTTGGGCGCGTTACCTCTGACGACACGCGCACCGGCAAAATTGTCGGAACGACTGACGATCGATTGCCGATGCAATCCTGTTCCGTTCTGTTCCTTCAGCGCCGGGCGGTTCGGGCGGTTCGCGGGGCGGATTGGCGCGGCGCGTGAGCCATCGCTCTTCGAGGCCGGAGAGGATGGAGTCTTTGCGGCGCTCGATGAATGCGCCGACGGCGCGGGCGATGGGAGTGCTGCAGAAGCCGTTTTCCCAATCGGAGATGGAGGATCTGCTCGCCGTGCTGCCATTCGCCTCGCAACACCGTCGCGGTTCCATCCCCGATTCCCTAGCCCTGCCGCCGCGCCGCCGCCGACCGGGGACAGGGTCGTGCATTCCAAGAGCTAGAGCGGTTCAACAAAAGCTGAAGCCGCAAGGGACAAACCAGCCGAGGGCGTCCTTTGGGGTGACTTGGGCGAGGGCTGCGCCGATGGCGGCGATGAGGGCGAGCGTCGGCTCGCTTTTGTGCGGGGCGAGGTTGTCCATGATGATCAGATCGCCGGGCCGCAGCGTCGGGCAGAGCACTTCGACGACGTAGGTGCGGAAGACTTCCGTGTCTGTCGTCCCCTCGATGGTCATGCAGGCGGTGGTGCCGTCCAGCCGGATGGAGGAGATCATGGTCGTGGTCTTCCAGTGGCCGCACGGGGCACTGGCATGGCAGCGCTCCCCGCGGGGCGCGCGCCCGCGCAGGTGCGTCATGTTTGTTTTCGCTCCCGACTCGTCGAGGAAGACGAGCCGCGCCGGATCTAGGCC
>BJFP01000092.1 GCA_014189875.1 Verrucomicrobiota bacterium
TCGCAATTCCAACAGGTCCGCACGCCGCAGCCGTGGCTCTACCGCACGGTGCATAACCTCGCCGTGGATCATCAGCGCCGCGCGAGCCGCATCGTGCTCGTGGATGATCGCACCTCGGAGGACATGCCGGCAAATGACACCTCCGATTCGCAGCCGATGCCCGACGAGCAAATCGCGCGATGGGAGGGCATCGGCCTCGTGCGGCTGGTGCTGGAGACGCTCGACGCGCGCAGCCGCGAACTGATCCGGCTGCGGTTCGAGGAGGAACTGTCGTACAAGGAGATCGCGGAGAGCACGGGGCTCACGGTTGGAAATGTGGGCTACATTTTGCATCACGCGCTGAAGGCGATGGCGCTCGAACTCGAAAAAACGGAGGTCGCAAAATGAACCCGCAATCACCCCGCGAAGAACTCGAAATCCGCATCACCGCGCTGCTCATGGGCGAGCTGCCGCCTGACGAGATCGCAGCGTTGCAAGAACAGATCGCTGCCGATGCGGAACTGTCTGCGCTGCACGCACGGCTCCAGCGAGCGATGGGACTGCTGCGCGAGGCCAGCGCGATTCCAGAGCAGCCTGCCCCGCCGGTTCCCGCGCGAATTTCCGATGAGCGCCGTGCTCGGCTGCTCGCGCATTTCAAGGGCGAGACAAAGCCGGGGTCGGTGATCGTGAAGCCGCGCCGCGATTGGAAATGGGCCGTGCCGCTCGGCCTCGCAGCGTCGCTGATGGCGCTGATCGGGGGGGCGATGTACGTGAATGGTTTTGCGTTCCGGAAGGACAGCGCAAAGTTCGCATTTGCTTTTGAAGGGAGTGGTGTCGAGTCAGGCTCACCCGAGTTGAACGAACCGGGCCGAGTCGGGGCCATCTATCTTCCCGGCAGTATGGGAGAGCCCGATGGCAGCACGGCATCCGCGCCATCCGCACCGACGTCCGCAGGTGAGAATGCCGTTGCAAACTCGATCGCCGCGAACTCGGAGCTTGCGCAGCAGGCGCAAGGGCTGTCGGAGAAGACGATTCGTGAAGTGTCGGATTCGCTCCGAGGACTTGCACTCGAAGGCATGGGCAAGGGTGCGTTTGGACTGCCCGGGTCTGGCCGTGCGGTCGCAGCATTGGCTGTGCGAGTGCAACCATCCCCAGGAATCACTGCGCCGCCTGCCAAGGCCGAGATGCTCCGGCGGATCGAATCGGAAGCGGTGGATTTGCCGAAATCGCAGACCACAGCGGGCCGCGGTTCAGCGATGGGCGAGGGTGGGGAGAAGCCGCTCTCGGTTGATCCGAATCTCACTTCCGACATTGGGGACGGTCTGCCGAAAACCGGCGGCGGCACGATCGTGCTTTCGGGTGCGGGCACCTACACTGGAGCCGCGACGATCACAGGCGGTGTCTTGCAGACGGAAGGCAAAATGACTTCCGCTGCGCCGCCGGTGCCGGAAGGAAAGCCGTACTACTTCAAGGGGCCTGCCGAAGCTGCGCCCGAGGTGCATTTTCTCGGCGACAAGAGGGAAACGGATGGGCGCGTCGCGAGGCGTGACGGCGCGTCGGAAGTCGAGAATCTCGCAGACATGGAGCGTGCGCGCAGCGGCCACGCCGCCCCGGCTCCCGCGAACCCGGAGGAGCGAGCGAAGACAGCCAATGGAGATTTTGCCTTCAGCGCTCTCAATGCCCCGGCTCCCGCCGATCCGGCACGTCTGGAAGTCCTCCCATCTCCAATCGCGGGCACAAGCCTGGATTTGGCTCGCGACAAAAAGGGAGCAAAGCTCGCGCAGGCTGGCGATGAACTGCAACGGCACCCCGGCGGGCCTTCCGCCACACTCGGCCTCGGCAAAGTGCCCGATGGTAAGGACGATCAAAAAAAGAGGGACGTGGCCGACGGTGGCAAGGCTGATGGGCTGGATGCTCGCAACGCGATTTTGTCGGACTTGTCGGAACAGAGTGTCGGCAAGCACCGGGAGTCGGTGGCTCAATCGCAGCGGCAGAAAGCGATAGAGATCCTTACTGACATGTTTCGTATTGATAAGGACATTTCCGCTGCTGCCGAAGCAAAGGAGGAAAAGGGCGCAGAACGGGACAAGGATGTGGCATTGCAGGCTGGAGAGCCGAAGCAGCCCGCTGCTGCGGTGAATTTGAAGGAGATGAAACAGGTGGAGCGGCTGGGGAAAAAAGTGAACGAGGCCATCCTTGAGAAATCGGAAGTGAGGGAGCTGAAAAAGGAAGTTCAGCAGCTCAAGGAACCCGGGCCCCCTGCACCGAAGCTCGCGCCTAATCCGCTCGTGCCGCAACCGGAAATTCAGACGAGTGGAAATGCGTTCTCCACGTTTTCGCTCAATGTCAGTGATGTGGCGTTCAAGCTCGCGGCTGCGAGCCTGGAGCGCGGCGTGATGCCGGATGTTTCGACACTACGGACGGAGGAATTCATCAACGCCTTCGACTACCGCGATCCGGAACCTGCGCCGGGTGCGCCGCTGGCGTTTGCATCGGAGCGGGCGCGCTATCCTTTCGCGCAGAACCGCGATGTGATCCGACTTTCCGTGAAGACGGCGGCGGCGGGACGCCAGCCGGGGAAGCCGCTGAATGTCGTGTTGCTACTCGATAATTCCGGCTCGATGGAGCGCGCGGATCGCGTGCGCATTGTGCGGGAAGGGCTGCGCACGCTCTCGGCGCAACTCACGCCGCAGGATAAATTGAGCATCGTCGCTTTCTCGCGCACGCCGCGCCTGTGGGCGGACGGTGTCGCGGGCGACAAGGCCGGCGAACTGACCGCGCGAGTCGGCGAAATCACGCCGGAGGGCGGCACGAATCTCGGGGCTGCGCTGGATCTCGGTTACAAGACGGCGCTGCGGCATTACCAGCCCGGCAGCATCAATCACGTCGTGCTGCTCACCGACGGCGCGGCGAATCTCGGCGACGTGGATCCCGCGGCGCTGAAGCAAAAGGTCGAGACGCATCGCAAGCAGGGCATCGCGCTCGACTGCTTCGGAGTCGGATGGGAGGGGCTGAATGACGACATGCTCGAACAGCTCTCGCGCAACGGCGACGGACGCTACGGATTCATCAACACACCCGAGGAGGCTGCGACAAATTTCGCCGCACAGCTCGCCGGTGCGTTGCGCGTGGCGGCGTCGGATGTGAAGGTGCAGGTCGAGTGGAATCCGAAGCGTGTGACGGCATACCGGCAGGTCGGATACGCGAAGCATCAGCTCACGAAGGAGCAGTTCCGCGACAACACCTTGGACGCCGCCGAACTCGCCGCCGCGGAATCCGGAAACGCACTCTACGTGATCGAGGTGAACCCGCGCGGCGAGGGCGACCTCGCGACGGTGCGCGTGCGGTTCAAGGTGCCGGGCACGTCCGACTACCGTGAGCACGAGTGGGCTGTGCCGTTCGCGCACGCTGCCGGGCCGCTGGAAAATTCGAGTTCATCGCTCCGCCTCGCCGCGACTGCTGCGGCATTTTCGGAAATGCTCGCAGGCAGTCCGTTTGCGATGGAGGTGACGAGCGATCGTCTGCTTGGCCTGCTGAGTGGAGTGCCCGCGATCCACGGTGCCGACGCACGCCCGAAGAAACTCAAATGGATGATCCGCCAGGCGAAGAGCCTCTCCGGCCGATGAAACACGAATGCACCATGCGTGAAGAACCGGGACGGTGTGCCTCGGGTAGCGCGGGCGTCCCGCCTGCTGTATTTCGCGCCCCGCGGAATACACCCGGACGTAGAAAGAGGCTCATTGACAAGCTGACGTCCGCCGGGTGCGTCGCAGGATCCGTCGCACGGCAGGCGGGACGCCCGCGCCACCCGAGGCATGCCATCCTGTTTTTGGACGCTTGCGTCAATTTGAAGAAACCGCGGAACCGACACGGAAGAAATTTACGACCATGAAAACACACACACTCGCCCTCATCATTTTTCTCTCTGTGCTCGCGGCATTCACCCGCGCAGCCGACACCGAAACGGAAATCAAGAACCCGGCCATCAGCGGCGGAGTCGCGGACGGCAATGTACGGCTGACGATCGAGGGCGATCTCAGTGCGCGCGCTGCCAGCAAGGACAAGGTGATCTTCGCGACCTCGGTGCACCACTCGATCAAGGTCACGCGCGACAAGCTCACGCATCAGCTCGCTGTGACGCTCGACATTTTGCAGGGCGAGCCGAAGGAGCTTCCGCTGACGATTTCGGGCGACGGCGAGATCAAGCAGGTGACTGGCGAGGCGTTGCAGGACTGGAGCATCCGCAGGGAGGCGGATGGCACGCGCACGCTCGTTTTGCGTCCGAAGAAGATCGGAGAGCCTGTTCCCGCTGATCCTGCGGCGAAGCCTGCTGGCGACGGGCGACTGACTCAGCTCGCGGTCACCGTCATTGCCGAGCGCGAATTAAAGACGTGGGCAAATCCGCTCGCGGTCTTCTCGCTCACGCCGCCGCAGCCCGTGCTCTTCAACGGCTTCGTGCGCGTGGAATCCGCGCCGGAGTTCGACGTGCAGGCCGATGCGCCGGCGGGTCTGCTCCCGGTGGAGGCGAAGTTCATGCCGCAGGCGATGCGCGGCGAGGCAAAGGCCGATGCGCCGGAGCCGCTCGCGTTTCAATTTCACGGCACGCCGTATTCGCTGCCGCTAAAAGTCACGGTGGCTGATCCGGAATCGCGCCAGGTCGTGTTGCGCGACTTTAAGCTCACCGGCCATCTCGCGGAACAAAATGCGGCGTTCACCCTCACCGCCACGGCGCGCGTGACAAATCCGAAGGGCGGCACGCTCACGCTGCTCTCGGGCGGAATCGCGCTGACGGAACTCGCCGAGCATCCCGACTGGCGCATCACTTCCGGCGGCGGGTGGTTCAGGCTTGTCTTCGACAAGGCGGGCGAGTTTCCGATCACGTTCAAATTTCACGCGGCGGTGCGGCTGAATGGCGGATGGAATGCCGTGGATTTCCGCGTCGCGCCAAGCGTGCTGCAACCGATTATCCTGCAAGGGCTCGCCGCGGACACGAAGTTCAACTTCGTCGGAGCTGCGAGGCCGGAACAATTGGGCAAGGATTTCGCGAGCTTTCTGCCGCCGGATGGCACCGTGAAGCTTTCATGGAAGACCGCGGCGCCGGAGGCGGAGGGGAAACTGTTCTACGCGGCGGAAATGCTCTCGCAGCTCAGCGTCGGGCCGGGGCTCATGCGGCAGGTCGCGCTGCTCGACTGCAAGGTGATGCAGGGCGAACTCGATCGCGTGACGCTGCTGCTGCGCGGCGACGGCGAGGTCACGCGCGTGCAGGGCGAGCAGGTGCTCTCGTGGGCGGTCGAGCCGGGCGCGAAGGCGGGCGAGCGGAAACTCATCGTGAAATTCAACCAGCCGCAGAAAAATCTTTTCACCATCCTCGTGCAGACGCAGACGCCCATCGGCGCGTTTCCGCAGACCGTGGACGCGATGCAACTGCGGCCCGAGGGCGCGACGCGCTTTGCGGGCTACGTCCGCATCGTGAACGAAGGCGCGGTGCGGCTCGAAGTCGCGCAGGCAAAGGGGCTCTCGCAGGTGTCGCCGGAACAGTTTCCCGAAACCGACATGACGAAGGCGGTCTTTCGCGCGGG
This sequence comes from Verrucomicrobiota bacterium, assembly GCA_014189875.1. Lineage (GTDB taxonomy): Bacteria > Verrucomicrobiota > Verrucomicrobiia > Chthoniobacterales > Chthoniobacteraceae > SXWH01. Next base: position 5,559 of record BJFP01000092.1, read on the forward strand.
CGGCGGGCAGCGTTTTGCCTACCGATTTTCCAGCGCGGATTTTGCACTGCGCATCCAGGCCGATCAGATTCTCCCCGAGTTGACCGTCTCGCAGGTGCTTGCGTTTCACCTCGGTGAAAATGAGCAGAGCATTGATGCGGAGATCGAGGTGGATGTGCGCGAGGCGCCGCTGCGCGAACTGCTGCTGCGTGTGCCGAAAGGCTACGCAGTCGCGAAGCTGAACGTCGCTGGACTTGCCGATTATTTTCTCCGCGATGCGGATGATGATGCCGAGCTGCGCCTCGTCTTTGCGCAGCCGGTCGTGGGCCGCCAGGTCGTGCAGGTGCGGCTCGAACGCAATCAGGCGCTCGGTGCGGCGGGTTGGGTGCTGCCGCATGTCGAAGTGACGAAGGCAAAGTCCGTGCGCGGCCACGTGGCGGTGTCGGCGGATGCGGGTATGCGCCTCACTGCTGAGCGCACGCAGGCACTCACGGAAATCGCGACCGCATTTTTTCCGCGCAAGGTCGCGGGCATCCAGGCGGCTTTCCGGCTCAGCGAACCCGCGTGGCATGCGACGATGCGTGTCGAGCGGCTGCCACAGTCCATCCAGGCGGACGCGTTCCATCTTTTCTCGATCGGCGAAGGCGTCGCGTATGGCAGCAGCGTGATGAATTACGTGATCTCCGGCGCCCCCGTTTCGGCGTTCAATATCGAGTTGTCGGAGGAATATTTTAATGTCGAGTTCACCGGGAAGGACATTCGCAACTGGCAGAAGGCGGAGGGCGGCTATGTGGTGCAATTGCACACGCCGGTGTCGGGCGCATATACGCTGCTTGCGACGTATGAGCGGCCCTTCAAGCCGCAGGGCGACGCGCTTGCATTCACCGGCGCGCGGCCGCTGGACGCGCAGTCCGAGCAGGGGCACACGCTTGTGATCAGTGCGTATCAGTTTCAGGTGAAGCCGGTGGATGTCTCCGCTGGATTGCTGCCGCTGGAGACGGGCGAGGTGCCGCCAGAATACCGTCTCTTTTTCGACGCGCCGATTCTCGCCGCGTATCGCTACGCCGCGAGGCCGTTCAATCTGAAGCTCTCCCTCAGCCCGCTCGCGCAGGGCGATTCGCTGAGCCAAGTCGTGGACCGCTCGTCGCTCGTCACGCGCATCTCAAAGGCCGGACAGGTGCTCACGGACGCGCGCTATTTTGTGAAAAATCGCGGCAAGGCGAATTTCCGGATCTCGCTCGCGGAGGGCACGCAGCTTTGGTCCGCGACGGTGAACGACGCGCCGGTCGTTCCGGTGCAGGACGGCAGCATGAATCTCATCCCGCTTCCGCAGCAGGCGGATCCGAACGTGGTGCTCAAGATCGATCTGAAGCTCGCCAGCCACTCGAAGGCACCGGAGCGCGTGAAGCTCGCGACGCCCGTGGTCGGCGCGCCCGTGATGCTCGCCGAATGGAAGCTGATCCCGGACACCGCGCAGAAGCTCGTCTATCGCGAAGGCTCGCTCACGCCCGTCGGCGGCGTGGCGGATGTGTCTGGTTTCGCCGGCCTCGCGCGCATGTTCAGCGGAGGCGATGCGGGCCGCGTCACGCTGCAGTTGCTTGCGGCGCTCGCACTGCTCGCGATTGCCGCAGCGGTGTGGCGGAGTGCGGCAAAGGATGGCGTGACCAAGTTCAGCGTGCGTCACACCTCTGGGCTGCTGCTCGGTTGTGCGGCATTCGTCATGGCGGGAATTGCATTCGTCGGGCTCGCAGAGGACGCACGGGAGCATACTCCCGAAATTCCGCGCGGGATCACGTTTCTCGCGCCGGTGCAGCAGGCGGGGAATGCGCTCGCGATCGAGGTAGGCAACGTGGAAGACGCTACCTCGGCGCTAGACTGGCTCGGCTACTCGTGGCTGCCGCTTTTCGCGCTCGTCGCGTGGGTGCTCGCGTGGCTATCGGGAAAATCGAAGTGGACGATCATCGGCTGGACGCTGCTCGCATGGGCCGCGCTGCGCTGGCCGAACGGCGCGTGTGCGTTCCTCGCCATCATCGCGGCGTTCTTCGTCTGGAATGTTGCGGTGCCTGCACTGAAAAAACTGTGGTGTGCGCCGAGGAAGCCGAAAGCAAGCACGCCGAAGGCGGGCGGCGGCAGTGCTGCTGCGACTGCATCGCTGCTGATCGCCGGACTCGTCGGGTGGAATGGCGTCGCATCCGCGCAGGCACCGGATGCGGTGCAGTTGCCTCCGAAGGAAGCGCCGGTCGCGGAGAGCGTCACGCAGACGATCCGTGTCGAGGAGAAGTTCGCGCTCGCGACGGCGAAGATCCGTTGGCAGGCGGTGAAGGGGCAGCGGCTGCCGCTGTTGTTTGATCCAGCGGTGCTCACGCTGACGAAATTCCCCGAGGCCTCGCTGAAGCTCGTGCAGGCCGGAACGCCGCGCTCGCAGCAGTTGCTCGCGCTTGAGACGGGCACGTTCGACATCGAACTCCGGTATCAGGTGCCGGTCGTGAAGAAGGACGCGGAGAGCGGATTCGTGCTGGCTTCGCAATTTGGACTCGTGAACCGTCTCGCGCTCACGCTTGCGAATCTCGACGTGGATGTCGTCTCGCCGCAGGCGGTGTCCATTGATCGGAAGAGCGTGGGCAAGGACACGACCGCCGCGCTCGTTCTAGCGCCCGTGAACGAAATCTGGATCGCGTGGAAGCCGCGCAGCCGGGATGTCGCGCGGGAAAAGGCGGTCTTCTACGCGGAGCTGACGCAGCTCTATGCGCCGACTGCTGGAGTCGTCGAGGGGCTGCATCACGCTGCGATCCGTCCGGCGCAGGGCGAGCTTGCGGAGCTTTCGTTCGATGTGCCGAAGGGCGCGACGATCACCGACGTGATCGATCCCGCGACGATTGCCGGGGCGAAGGAGAAGGTGCCGCCGTCCGTGGTCTCGCAGTGGCGTTTCGATCCCGACACGGGAAAGCTGCGCGTGAATCTTGCGCCGCCGCAGTCGCGTCCGTTTTCGCTGATTCTCCGTTCGCAGATCGCGACGGGGCCGCTGCCGGTGGAGCAGAAGGCCCGGCTCATTTCCGTCGAGGGGGCGGCGGGACAGGTCGGGCTGCTCGGTATCGCGACGGGCAATGAAGTGCAGCTCGACACGGTGGACGCGGCGGCGTTCACGCCGATCAATCTCGAAGATTTTCCCGGCAACATCGCGGGATTCCTGGAAGGCCGGATTCCCGGCCTCACGACGCGCCGCGCATTTCGCTATGCAGATGTGAAGGCAACTGCGGTGCTGAAGGCTTCAGCCGTCGAGCCGGATGTGCGCGTCGAGTCGCAGGACACACTTTCACTCGGCGAAGACCGCGCGGTGCTCGCGGTGAACGCCACGGTGGACATCACGCGCGCCGGAATTTTTCGCCTCAGCTTCGCGCTGCCGACGGGGATGGATGTCGAATCCATCACGGGCAAGGCGCTGAGCCACTGGACGGAATTGAAGACGGACAAGGAGCGCATCATCACGCTGCATCTGCGCGGGCGCACCGAGGGGCGGCAGGAATTTGCAATCTCGCTCACGGGCGTAGGCATGAAGGCGGCGAAGGCTTGGGCCGCGCCGAAGCTGATTTTCCGCGAGGCGGGCAAGCAGCGCGGGACGTTCGTCGTGGTGCCGGAGCAGGGGATGCGATTGCAGGTGACGACGCGCGAAGGCATCACGCAGCTCGACCCGCAGAAGTCGGGCATCAAGCAAAAGGGCGTCCTGGCGTTCCGCATTTTGCAGACGCCGTGGAGTCTTGCGCTTGATGTCGAGCAGGTGGATCCGTGGGTGCAGGTGACGAGCCTGCAGCACGCGACGGTCGGCGAGGCGCAGGTGAAGGTCGCGGCAAACCTGCAATACCAGATCGAAAACACGGGGCTGAAAATTTTCCACGTCGCGCTGCCTGCGGACGCGGAGAACGTGCGATTCACCGGCGATCAGGTCGCAGATTTTCTCGCGGTGCCCAAGGCGTTGAACGACGGGATGCAGACGTGGGAGGTGAAGCTGCACCGCCGCGTGATCGGGCAGTATCTTTTGCAGGCGGGCTACCAGACGCCGGTACCCGCGCAGGCGCCGGAAATCGCGCTGCGCGGGGTGCAGGTCGCGGATGTGAATTTGCAACGCGGCTTCGTAACCGTCCGCTCGGCGGGCCGTCTCCAGCTTCGCGTGGAGAATGCGCCTGCCGCGCTCCAGCCGACGGAATGGCAGGGCATCCCGCGCGCGCTTCAGCAGGACATCGCCGCATCGTCCGCGAATTTTGCATACCGGCTCGTCGAGCCTGCATTCTCGCTGCCGATGAAACTCGAACGGCACGAGGCGACGAAGCTCCTGGCTGCACGGGTGAACAACATCACATTCACTTCGGTGATTGCCGACAGCGGCGCGATGCTCACGCAGGTGCGGCTCGAAATCCTGCCGGGCGACAAGCGGCTGCTGCACCTCACGCTGCCGAAGGATGCGCGTTTCTGGTTTGCGTTCGTGAACCAGAAGGGCGTTTGGCCGTGGCGCGAGAAGGACGAGATTCTGATTCCCCTCGAACAGCAGTCGCGCGGCGGGCGGGCCGTGCCGGTGGAGATTTTTTACAGCAGCGACATCAGCAAGAGCGGCGAACCGGGATCGCGCTCGCTCGATCTGCAATTGGCCGCGGCGAAATTCGATCTGCCGCTGGAGAACATCACATGGCGCATTTTCCTGAATGAAAAATGGCGGCTCACGAAATGGACCGGCTCGCTGCAGCTCCAGCAGGATGAACTCGTCTCCCGCGCGACCGCCGTGGACCTCCAGGGCTACCTGCAAAACGAGGCGAGCCAGCAGCGCGACAAGACGCGGGCCGCGGAGCAGATGCTCGCGCTCGGCAACAGCGCATTGCAGCAGGGCAATCCGCAGGAGGCGCGGCGTGCATTCGAGTCCGCATACGGGCTGAGCCAGCATGACAATGCGTTCAACGAGGACGCACGCGTGCAGCTCCACAACGTGAAGCTCCAGCAGGCGCTCGTCGGCCTGAACGTGCGCCAGTCGAGCGCAGGCGGAGAGGCCGACGCCCTCACTGGAAAGCTGCGCGCAGGCCGCGGCGGGAAGGGGGCGAACTACACGCAGCAGGATGCTAAACAGATCCTCGATCGGAATTCCGCCGACGAAAACGCGGCGTTCACGCGTCTCGCGGAGCGGCTCATCCAGCAGCAGGACGCTGCGGTGAGCAGCCCGGCAGTGATCCAGGCGAGCATCCCGGAACAGGGCCGGATGCTCACCTTCAGCCGCGCCGTTGCGGTGGACAAATGGGAGGACTTGCAGATCGGGCTGAAGGCGAAAGCCGTCACGCCAGCATCATGGCTCGTGCGCCTCGCAATCCTCGCGGGCACAGTGCTCGTGCTCGGGATGTTTGTGCGAAGCGCGAGGGCCTTCCGCCGGATTCAGTGATGCGATTTCCGGGAAGCCGCCGTCACACCGCGCGAAGTTGCAGACGTCGCCTACTTCCCGAGCGTCTTCATCCACTGATCCAACGCCTTGTATGATTCCGCGCGGAGCTTCTGCTGTTCGCCGAGGCGGCGGCGGAAGTGATCGTATCGAATCGCCACGAGCGCCTGCGCGATGTCGGTGTCGCACGCGTTGTGCAGGCTGTTCGCGAGATCTTTCGCGGCGGCGAGCGGGTCGGTTTTGATCAGGCCGGTGTTTTTGCCAGCGACTGCGTATCGCTCCAGCGGGCCGCGGATCGCGGGGTCGGTGTAGGACGCGGCGTCGAAGAGGCGGGTGCGCAGCAGTTTCAGGAGTTCGTCCGTGCGCGCCTCGATTTTTCCCAGCGCCTGAAATTCCGCGCTGTATTCGGGCCACGCGACGGGCTGCCACTGCTTCACGCTGTCGAGGCGGAAGCCGAAGCGCTTCACCTCCGGCGGATCCTTCGGCCGGCCGGTGACCGAATCAAACCTCCGCACCGTCGCATACGCGGCGATGGCGATGACCTTGCCGCTCTTGATGTGGACGATCGGGCTGCCGCTGTTGCCGGTGACAAATTCCGCGGACACCTCCACGCGATCCGGCCCGATGCCGAGGAGCTTCCCGGCGACGGGCGCGATGATGCGGTCGCCGTTCGAATTTCCCAGCACCGACACGTCGTCGCCGATGGCCGCGTTCTTCTCCACCTCGGTCATCATCTCCATCGCCTTCGTGTCGGAGAGCAGTGCAAAAGTCATGATGTCGTGCCCGACTGCCGCCGCAGCCTGACCTACTTCGATCGGCGATCGGTCGAGCAGCGTAAATTTCGCGCCCGAGTTTCCTGCGACGACGTGCTGATTCGTGACTGCAAATTTCTTCCCGCCGATGTCGCACACGAAGCCGCTGCCTGCGCCCGTCTTGCCCTCGACGAACACGAGGCTGCTGCTGAATCTCCGCGTGAGCTGCGGCACGCTGCCCTTATCGAGCCAGTCGCGCCATTCGTTCCACCGGAATGCAGCGACCACGGCGATGATCGTGAGGGTGACGAGGAGAAGTTTTTTCATCCGCGCATCCGATACGCCGCGTCCGTCGAAAAAAACAGGGCGAAGCGCGGGCGTAATGCAGGCGCGCCCTCAACCTCCGACCGCCTGGTAGCGCCGGATGCCTCGCCGCCACAGGCTGACGCCGAGCAGCCACATGAGCACGGCCCAGCACGCCTGAATCGCGAGCCCCTGCGCGAGTGCCGCGCCGCTGACGCGCTCCATGAAGACCTTCACGGGAAAATACAGCTCGTACGGAAACGGGCTCCACTTCACGATGCCCGCGATCCACGGCGGCAGCATGTCGAGCGGGAACGCATGGCCGCTGAGGAAATATTCCACGGAGAAAACGATGAAGACGATCGTCGAGATTTCGAGAATCCAAAATGCGAGCATCGCGATCGAGTACGCGATGAAGAACTGGATCACCGCCGCGAGCGCCGTGCTCAGTCCAAACCACAGCCATGTGATCCCGTGTGCCGGCAGCGTGATGTGATCGCGCAGGAAGAAAAAAATCACCGCAACTCCGGGCAGGAGCACGACGGTGTAGAGCAGGCGGTAGCTCGCGTAGAGTGTGAAGCGGTAGGCGATGTAGTTCATCGGCTTCAGCAGCAGGAAGCTGATCTTCCCGTCGCGGATCTCGCCGGCGATCTGCCACTCGTCCTCGGTCGGCGTCACCAGATTCTCCACGAGGACCGTCATCGCGAAATAGAGGATGAGGCTGCTGTACGTGTAGCCGCTGAGAGTCGTGCCGCCTGTGCCGCCATACATTGCGCGCCACAGGAAGATCGTCCCGATGAGCGGCGCGATGCCGAAGACGGATCGCAGCACGAAATTCCAGCGGTACACGAAGGTGTTCTGCGCCCCAATGGCGAAGACCTTCGTGTATTTTGCGAGTGCTGCCCTCATCGCGCGCAACGTGCGCGGTTATTCCCCGAGACGCCAGAGTGCGCTGTCGGTGCGGATGAATACGTTTTTTCCGCTGAGTGCCGGAGTGCTGAGCACCATTTCCTTCGAGCCTTCCTTAAGCGGGAGTTGGAGTTGCCCCGCGAGCGCGCCTTCGGGTGCATTGACGTCCACGACCTGCACGAGGCCTTTTTCATTTACGCAGATGAGCCGGCCATTTGCGCCGACCGGTGAGCCGCTGAACGGCCCGGTGAGGCGCAGCTTCCATTTCGCGTCACCGTTCTTGATGTCCGCGGTCGCGAGCACGCCTGCGCTGTTGAAGGCGAAGATTTTCCCATCAAGAATCACCGGGCT
>BJFP01000093.1 GCA_014189875.1 Verrucomicrobiota bacterium
GATGGAATGTCACTTTCAGCGGATGGAGAGCGGGAAATATTTGCATCTACTGCGGATCGCGCTCGATTTTCTCCGCGTGCTTCATCTTCACGTCGCTCGGCAATCGTCAAGGCCGACAGGCTGCTAGCAACGCCCAGAGCGCCCCCTTCACATCGGCACCCTCCCGCTGCAGTTGCTTGCGCACTTCATCCACCGCATTGCCCGCCAGTTGCATGACATGGAACCGGTCGAAAACCATCCGGGCTTCGGGCAGGTGTTCACTCACTCCTTTCCGGTAGGCGGCACTCATGTCGAGGGCTGCCATTTGCACTTGTCCAGCCATGGCTCCATGCGCAGGCATCGTCTCCACGAACTGGCCCACGCTCGCGGCGCTTCGCTCCGGAGTCATGAACAGGAGCCGCGCCGGCCGCTCTTTGTCCGGATCCATTTCCACCACCACCGTCGCGTAGCGGTGCCCTTTGCGCGTGGCCGTCTCGTCGATGGCCACGGCCTGCACACCGCTCCAATCCTGCCGCCCGTGTGCCTGGCCCACATAATGCCGCACCACACGCCACAGACGCGTGTCGTGTTCGGCCACCAGTCCGGCCACCGCCGCCACGGGCATCTCCCTGGCCAGCGCCATCACAAAGGCTTCAAACATCACCGTAAAACCGCTCTCCGGCCTCGCCCAAGGCACGGCGACCTGCCGCACCCCATGCTCGGGACACTCCACCCGGGGCACGCGCGCGCTCAAATACGTGAAGTGTTGCCAGAAGTTCAAATGCCGCCAGCGCTTGACCTCGTGATCGTAGAGCGCGCACGGCTTCCCGCAGCACGGACACGGCATTCGCGACCCCGGTTCCACCTCAATATCCACATACAAAAATTTGCTCCCCGCACCGCCGTCTTCCAATCCACTGCGCACCACCTTCCAGGGCGAATTCAATCCCAATCCCGCTTCGAAGAGCATGTTTTGATTCATCGCTCTCCCTACCATTTTCCTCCACTCACGCCAACTTTCCTACCCATTCAACCCACTGATACACCAAAAAACTTGCCAATCTCGCCGCCAGCATCCTGCTCTATCTGCTCACAAAATTCTAATCAAGACCTAATGAGCAATCCCGGTCGTCGAGCCACTTCGCATTGGCCTGCTCGTCGCTGCCGGGCACCTCGACGAAATAGAGACTGTGTGAAAAGTCCGCGTGCGGCGGAAAACAGCCGTCCTGGCTGTGAGGGCAGTCGGGCCTCCGGCCTGCCGTGCACGGAGCCTACAGGCTGGAAGCCTGTCTGCCATGACAGGCAAGGACGCCTGTCTTCCGGCCCTCCGCGACTTTTCGCACAGTCTGAAGTAGACAGCGGCCACGCTCTCGCTGCCCATGAGCTGATGCATCTGGCGCTTCACGTATTCCTCCCACTCCCGGCGGCAATACCGGCTGTCGCGGTAGTTCGGCGAAAGGCAGACCGATGTGCTTCGGCGATGCCGCCACCGCCATGCGAAACGTCGCGCCGAGGCTATCGCGTCTGCCCTCGTAAAATCTCGCCGCTTCTTCGATGTCGCACGCAGCGAGACAGTCCAGCCGGTGGGGAGTCATGCAGGCTGCCCGGCGGAGAGGCAAGCGATGGCTTCGTCGAGCGGCACGGCCTGCGCGCGGTCTTCGCGGATGGCGCGCAGCCTTTCCTCCGCGAGCGCGAGCGCATCCTCCGCGACAGGCATCGCGGCGAGGTCCTCGTCGGAGTGTTCGAGGCTCTCCAGGAGTGCCTCGGCGAGATAGGCGCGCGCGCTCATGGGCAGTGCGAGCGCGGCATCCTTGAAGACTTCCACGTTGGCGGTGAGTGCGGTGCTCATGGTGGGTGGAAGGCAGCCGTTCGCGGTTGCAGTTCAATCCGCGAACGTGAATTCGTTCGGACAGGCTGCGGCTGCGTTCAATCCCCGAGATACTTCTTCAGCTTCTCGCGCAGGTCGGTACGGGCGCGGAAGAGGAGGCTTTTCACGGAGGGGACAGTGAGGTCGAGGACTTCGGCGATCTCCTCGTAGCTCACGTCCTGGTAGCGGCGCATGATGACGGCCATGCGTTGCGCTTCGGGGAGTTCCTGGATGCTGCGTTCGATGGCGTCCTGCATTTCCTCGTCGAGCATCGTGGTGTCGGGCTGCTTCACGGTGCCGTCGGCGAATTGCTGCGGGTGATCCTCGTCGTCCGTCGCGGCGTCGAGCGAGGTGAGTTTGTGCCGGGACCGGCGGCGGCACTCGTTGAAGACGAGGTTGCGGAGGATCGTGTAGAGCCACGTTGTGAATTTTGCCGTGGGCTCCCAGCGCGGCGCGCTCTTCCACACGCGCACGAAAATTTGCTGCGAGAGATCCTCGGCCTCGTTTGCATCGCCGAGCATCCGCGTGACGGTTCCGATGACCCGGTGCTGGTGCGCCTCGACGAGTTCGCGAAATGCCGCCTCGTCGCCCGCGCGCACCTTTTCCATGAGGCGGATGTCGCGCTCCGGGTCATCGCCGGAGGCGTCGGCCTGGAGGCTCGGGTCGTCGTTCATCGTGGCTCGTGCGCGGTTGGGGCGGAGTGCAGAGGCGGGACGATGGACAGGCGTCACGCGGGAGGCAATTTGTTTCCCGAAATGCGTGTGCGTCGTCGTCGTTGAATGTTGGACGTTAAACGTTAAACGTTGAGCCCCGCGCAGCGGCTGTGTGATTTCAGGGCGCGAATCAGAATTCGGACGGCACCTGCGGCGGGCTTAACGTCAAACGCTTAACGTTAAACATCCAATATCAAACGACGGACTTCCTCCGGCGTGCGGCCCTGCGCGCGCAGGGTGCGCAGGCTCAGGGCGTGGTTGCGTTTTGCGAGGCGGGCACCGGTTTCGTCGATCATCAGTTCGCAGTGGAAAAATGCGGGCGGTGTGTGGCCGAGTTCGCGGAGGATGAGGAGCTGGCGGAAGGTGCTTGTGATTAAATCCGCGCCGCGCACGACTTCGGTGATTTGCATCAGGGCATCATCCACGGCGCAGGCTAGCTGGTAGCTGGGGAAGCCGTCCTTCCGCCACACGAGGAAGTCGCCGAAGTCGCGCCCTGCGGTGGCGCACTGTTCCCCGAAGTGGCCGTCGTGAAATGTGACGTCCCCGCCGTCGGGCACACGGAAGCGCCAGTTGATTCCGTCGCGTTTTTCCGCCGGGACGCACGGCGATGCGGGACGGCAGGTGCCGGGGTAGAGCGGTTCTTCTTCGCCTTCATGCGGTGCGGAAAGCGCGCGGAGGACGTCCTGCCGCGAGCATTTGCACGGGTAGATGAGGCCGCTCGCGCGCAGGCGCTCGAAGGCCTCGGCGTAGCGCGGCATCCGCTCACTCTGCGTGTAGGGCGCGTGCGGGCCGCCGAGGTCCGGCCCCTCGTGCCAGCGCAGGCCGAGCCATCGCAGATCCTCGATGGCTGCGGCGGAAAATTCCGGCGTGCAGCGCGGGCCGTCGAGGTCGTCCATGCGGAGGATGAGCGTGCCGCCCACATCGAGCGCGCGCTGCTGTGCGACCAGAAAAGTGCGCGCGTGGCCGAGGTGCAGGTGGCCGGTGGGCGAGGGGGCGATGCGGCCGCGGTAGCCTTGTCGCAAGTCATCCGCCATCGTCCGGAGCTACTTCACGACTTTCAGATCGGTGTCGTAGAGCACGACCTTGCCGATTTTTGCGAGGCTCTCGCGCACCTGCTTCGCGTCGCCGACCACGACGATCGCGGTGTCCTTTGCGCTCAGATATTTTGTGGCGAGTTCCTTCACGGTCGCGGGCGTCACGGCGGCCATGCGCTTCGCGTAGGTCTTGTAGAAATCCGGCGCGAGACCATACAGCTCGATGTCCTGCACGCGCGAGGCGACGCGGCCTGCGTTTTCGAGCGAGAGGAGGTAGTTGCCAATGTTGTATTGCCGCTGGAGTTCCAGCTCCGGCTCGGCGACGGGCTCGGTCATGAGGCGCGTGAGTTCGCCGAGGATTTCGTTGATGGCGGGCGCGGTCACGTCGTTGCGTGTTTCGGCGGTGGCCTGGAAATATCCGGCCTCCTTGTTGTAACCGAATGCGCTGCTGCTGCCGTACGTGTAGCCGTGTTTCTCGCGGAGGTTTTGGAAAAGGCGGCCGCTGAATCCGCCGCCGAGGATCGAGTTCATCACATTCACTTCAGGAAGGTCGGTGGCCTGCGCGCGCGATGGCGCATTGCGGCACACGATCACATTGCTCTGCACGCTGCCGGGCAGATCGAGCAGGTGGATCGTGAGGCCGGTGATCGGCTTCACGGCGGCCTTCTTTACCATCGGCACATCCTTCTTTTCCCAGCCGCCGAGTGCCTTCTCAATTTTCGGCAGGATGTCTGCGGCTTTCACGTCGCCGACGATGGCGAGCGAAGCGTTGTTCGGAGCGAACCACGTCGCGTGAAACTTCACGAGGTCATCGCGCGTGATCGCCTTCACGCTCTCAGGCGTCGTGAATTTCCCGTACGGATGCTCGCCGAAGAGCGTCGCATTCATCAGCTTCCCGACGAGCGAATGCGGCTCCTTCTTCTGCGCGGTGAGCGCGGAAAAAGTGCGCTTCTGCGCTTTCGCGAATTCCTCCTGCGCGAAGACGGGATGCATCACCGCGTCGGCAAAAAGATCCAGCAGCGGGCCGGTGATTTTCGTCAGCCCGCTTGTGCTCACGCTGATGGCATCTGCGCCCGAGCCGGCTTCGAGCGTCGCGCCGAGCGAGTCCACGGCCTTCGCAAATGTGAGCGCGTCGCGCGTGGTCGTGCCGCGGTTTAGCAGGCTTGCGACGAAGCCCGCGGTGCCGTGCTTGTCAGCGTCGTTCACGTCGCCACCCTTGATCACAAGTCGCATCGTGATCGTCGGCTTGCGGTCATCTTCGATGACGAAAACCTTGAGACCGTTCGGCAGGACTTTCGTCACGTAGTCCGGAAACGCTGCCTCGGGCGCGGGCCCGGGTTCGGGTTTTTTTGTGCGGTCAATGTCGGCGTTTGCCGAGAGGACGAGTGTGCTGAGGATGAGAGGAAGAAGGCGGCGCATGATGGTGAAATTGATTGGAGGTTACTTTGACTCGGTGCCCTTCGGTTCCGCGGCGGGGTAGTGGAGGATGTGGACCTTGTCGGTGATGAAATATTTCTTCGCCACGCGCTGCAGATCCTCGCGCTTCACGGCGAGGTAATGATCGAGCTGTTTATTCACCTCGTCCGTACCGCCCTCGAAGACGTGCGCGTTTGCGAGGTTCTTCGCGCGGGCGAGCATCGCACCGTTGCCGTTCGCGATCTCGGCCTCCTTCCCATTCATCGCCTTTGCGAATTCCTCCTCGGTCACGCCTTCGGCTTTCACTTTCTCGACTTCCTCGGTCATGAGCGCGTCGAGCTTTTCCAGCGGCACGCCTTGGATTCCTGTGGCGAAGACGCCGATGACACCCGTGAGCTCGAACAGCTCCGGGAACGCTTCCGCATTCATCGCGACCTGCTCCTTGTCCACGAGGCGGCGGTAGAGGCGCGAGCTGCGTCCGCGTGCGAGGATGTTCGCGAGGAGGTCGAGTGCATACGCATCCGGGTCGCGTTCATTGCATGCATGCCAGACGTGCAGCGAGGCGTTCAGCGGAGTTTTTTCCTCCTTCACCACGAGCTTCTGCGGGCCGGCGGGATCCTTGAGTTCAAATTTCGGACGCGCCGGTTCCGCGCCTTTCGGGATCGCGCCGAAGTAATCCGCGATCAGTTTTTTCGTCTCCGCGATGTTGATGTCGCCGGCAATCGCGAGCGTCGCGTTGTTCGGGATGTACCACGTTTTCCAAAAGTCGCGGAACTCCTCGATTTTCGCCTGGTCAATGTATTGAACCGAGCCGATGGGCGTCCACGAGTAGGGCGTGTCCTTCAGCGTGAAGCCGACGAGCTTCTCGAACAGCGAGCCGTAGGGCTGGTTGTCGTAGCGCATCGAGCGCTCCTCCTTCACTACCTTGCGCTGCGTCTCCACGCCCTTCTCGTCAATGCGGTTGTGCATCATGCGTTCGCTCTCGATCCAGAGCGCGAGCTTGAGCTGGTTGCTCGGGAGATTGAGGTAGTAGTCCGTTTTGTCGAAGCCCGTGCTCGCATTGAGATTTCCGCCTGCGCCGGAGACGAGCTTGTCAATCGTGCCGCGCGGGATGTTCACGCTGCCCTCGAACATGAGGTGCTCGAAAAAATGCGCGAAGCCCGTGCGGTCGGGCCGTTCGTTCTTCGAGCCGACGTGATAGAGCACGTAGCTCGCGACGACTGGCGCGGCGTGATTCTCATGCAGGATCACATGGAGGCCGTTCGGTAGATCGTATTCGGTGAAAGTGATCGGCTTCAGCGAAGTGCGAGGGGCCTCGGCGAGCGCAGACGACGTGAGCGCGATCGCGCAGGAGAGGAACAGGAGTTTGGACATGGAGCCGGATGAGACACAGCACGGCGCGTTTTGTTCAAGCACGGAAGCGGGCGGAGATTCGTCGGCTGTGGACTGTCGGTGCGGTTTCGCGTTCTCGGACCTCTGACTGGTGATTGGTGAAATGTGAATGGTCTTGCACTTCGAGCAGAGGCGTGGAGCCGGGAGCAGCAGGCACTTTTCACCAGCCACCAGTCACAACGGACGAATTCCGCAGCCGGTGCCTCATTACACCGATCGCCGGTGGCACGCGCGCGGCGCGCTTGCGACTTCTCGTGCGTCTGCTTTGCTCCGCGCTCTGATGTCCAAAAAGCCAGTTGTCCTCATCATCCGCGACGGATGGGGCGTGAATCCCGGAGGCCGCGCGAAGGCGGTCGAAAACGGTGACGCCACGCTCCTCGCACGCACGCCGTTCCACGATCAGCTTTACGCGAAGTATCCGCAGTCGCGCCTGTCTGCGAGCGGCATGGATGTGGGATTGCCCGACGGGCAGATGGGCAACAGCGAAGTCGGCCATCTGAATCTCGGCGCGGGGCGCATCGTCTATCAGGATCTCACGCGCATCAACAAGGCGATCGCCGATGGCGAACTCGCGCAGAACCCGGTGCTCGTGGAAGCATTCGCGAAGGCGAAAAATTCAAGGCTGCACCTGCTCGGGCTCGTGAGCGATGGCGGCGTGCATTCCCATCAGGAGCATCTCATTTCGCTCTGCCACGCGGCGGCGAAGGCGGGCGTGAAGGAGATTTTCATCCACGCGATCACCGACGGTCGCGACACTTCGCCGACGGGCGGCGCAGGATACCTCGCAGCGGTGGAGAAGGGGATTGCGGGTAGCGGCGCGCAGATCGTGACGGTCATCGGGCGCTACTTTGCGATGGATCGCGACAAACGATGGGAGCGCAACAAGCTCGCGTGGGATGCCATCGTGCTCGGCCGCGGGCCGGTCGTGAGTGGTGCGCCGAGTGATGCGGTGCGCACGGCGTATGCAGCCGATCCGAGGGGTGACGAATTTTTGCAGCCGATGATTTTCTCACACGCGAACGAGCAGCGGATGCGCGATGGCGATGTGGTGCTGTGGTTCAATTTCCGCGCCGACCGCGCGCGGCAGCTCACCGAGGCGTTCATGGACCCGGTGTTCGCGAATTTTGCGACCGAGGGCAGGCCGAAGCTTGCGGGCTACTACACGCTCACCGAGTACAAGGAGACTTATGCAGCGCTCGGCGTGCAGGCGATCCTCGCGCCCGCGAGCATGAGCAATCTTCTCGGCGAAGTCGTCGCGCGCGCGGGTTTGAAACAGCTTCGCGCGGCGGAGACGGAGAAGTTTCCGCACGTCACATTTTTCTTCAATGGCGGCAGCGACAGGCCCTTCCCGGGCGAGGATCGCTACCTCACGCTGAGTCCAAAGACATTTAGCAAGGACGGCAAGGAAGCGCCGCTGCCGACGTATGATTTCATGCCGCAGATGAGCGCGCCGGATCTCGCATTCGAGGTCGCGCGCCGGCTGGCGAATTACGATCTCGTGATCGTGAATTTCGCAAATCCCGACATGGTTGGCCACACGGGCGTGGTCGAGGCGGGCATCCACGCGGTCGAGACGATTGACCTCGCGTGCAAGCTCCTCGTCGAGCGCACGCTGGAGCTCGGCGGCAAGCTGCTGCTCACCGCCGACCACGGCAACTGCGAGCTGATGCGCAACCCCGACGGTTCACCGAACACCGCGCATACGACGAACCTCGTGCAATTCATCTACGTCGCCGCCGACGCCGCGGGTGCAAAGCTCGACAGCGGCATCCTCGCCGACGTCGCGCCCACGCTGCTCGACATGCTCGGCGTGGCGCAGCCCGCGGAGATGACCGGGCGCTCGCTGATCCGGCAGTGAGCGCGCGTGAGTCGCAGCATCATCGCGCTTGCCGCCTGCGCGGGCTTTCCCCATAAGCGGCGCGGCTTTCCAAAAATACCCGATGAGTCTTAACCAATGCACGCTCGGCCAGAGCGTTTCCGTATCCGGCGCGTCACTTCACACGGGCGGCAGTGTCGTGCTCACGCTGCGCCCGGCGCCTCCGGGGCACGGGATGAAGTTCAAGCGGGCGGATCTGCCGGGCGAGACGGTCATTGATGCGCGCATTGACCATGTGAAGACCGTCGAGCGCGCGACCACGCTCATCGAGGGCAATGCGAAGGTGCAGACCGTCGAGCACGTCCTGAGCGCGCTCACGGGCATGGGCGTGGACAACTGCCTCATCGAAATGGACGCGAGCGAGCCGCCCATCGGTGACGGTTCGGCGAAGCAATACGTCGAGCTGATCAAGAAGGCGGGCATCGTCGAGCAGCAGGTGGCGCGTGCATTTTACGAAGTCACCGAGCCGATCCACATCGAGACAAAGGGCGGCTCGCTGATGACCATCGTGCCGGATTCGAAGTTCCGCGTGTCCTGCACGAACGTCGGCCCGGACGGGCGCTTCACGCAATTTTTCTCCACCGAGATCACGCCCGCAATTTACGAAAAGGAAATCGCGCCCGCGCGCACGTTCGTCTATTACGAGGACGTGAAGCCGCTCATGGACAAGGGGCTGATCAAAGGCGGCTCGCTCGAAAATGCGGTCGTTATCCGCGGTGAGCAGGTGCTCGGGAAGGAACCGCTGCGCTTCAAGGACGAGTTCGTGCGGCACAAGATTCTCGACATCGTCGGCGACCTCGCGCTGCTCGGCCGCAACATCAAGGGGCACGTCATCGCCGTGATGCCGGGGCACGGGCCGAACGCCGATCTGTGCCGCGCAATCGCGAAGCAGCAGGCGCGTGCGAAGGCGCTCATCCCGCCCGCAATCACGCCGAAGGGCGGCGACATCCTCGACGTGAACGACGTGATGAAATTGCTGCCGCACCGTTACCCGTTCCTGATGGTGGACCGCATCGTGGCGCTCGACGGCGAGACGAAATGCACCGGCGTGAAAAACGTCACGATGAACGAGCTGTATTTTCAGGGGCACTTCCCCGGCCACCCCGTCATGCCCGGCGTGCTGCAGCTCGAGGCCATGGCGCAGGTCGGCAGCATCCTGCTCCTGCGCATCCCCGGCAATGCGGGCCGCATCGGCTACTTCATGAGCGCGGACGAGGTGAAATTCCGCAAGCCCGTCGTGCCCGGCGACACGCTCTTCATCGAGGTGGAACTCACGACGAAAAAGGGACGCTCGCTCGCAAAAGCGAAGGGCCGCTGCATCGTGAACGGCGAAGTCGTGAGCGAGGCGGAGATGCTCTTTGGAATCGTGGACCCATGAGCGGCGCGAAGATCCATCCCACTGCGGTGATCGATCCCGCCGCTGAAATCGGCGCGGACTGCGAGGTCGGGCCGTACTGCGTCGTCGGCGCGGGCGTCGTGCTCGGGGATGGCTGCTGGCTCCAGCATCACGTGAGCCTCACCGGGCCGTCGCGCTTTGGAAAAGGGAACCGCTTTCACGCGTTCTGTTCCATCGGCGGACGCACGCAGGATCTCAAATATTCCGCCGAGCCCACGCACCTCGAAGTCGGCGACGGCAACACGTTCCGCGAATTCGTCACCGTGAACCGCGGCACTGCGCCGGGCGCATTCACGCGCATCGGCAGCCGCGGAAATTTCCTCGCCTACTGCCACATCGCGCACGACTGCACGGTCGGCGATGACGTGATTTTTTCCAACAACGGCACGCTTGCCGGCCACGTCACCGTCGAGGATCACGTCATTGTCGGCGGCTTCACCGCGGTGCACCAGTTCTGCCGCCTCGGCCGCCACTCGATGACCGGCGGCTGCTCGAAGATCGTCCAGGACGTGCCGCCCTACATGATCGCCGACGGCAATCCCGCGCGCGTCCGCGGCATCAACAAGACCGGGCTGGAGCGCCACGGCTTCAGCGCCGACGCAGCGCGCGCGCTGAAGGAAGCCTACCGACTGCTCTACCGTTCGGATCTGAACGTGGGCCAGGCCGTCGAGCGAATGCGCTCGGAACTCCCCGACCTCCCCGAAATCGAGCACCTCATCGGCTTCGTCACGAAGAGCGAGCGCGGGATCATCAAGTAGGCAGATCGATTCCGGGGGACGCGGGCGCCTGCGGGATTTCGCACGGATTTCCGCTGCGTTGGCATCGCAAGCGCGCTCGCGCTCCTGCCTTCGCTTGCGGCTGCGGCTCGCGACGCCGCGCCGATTACCGCGCAGTCGGCGGACGGGCTCAAGGCCGTCAC
The DNA here is from genome assembly GCA_014189875.1 of Verrucomicrobiota bacterium. Taxonomy (GTDB): domain Bacteria; phylum Verrucomicrobiota; class Verrucomicrobiia; order Chthoniobacterales; family Chthoniobacteraceae; genus SXWH01. Next base: position 10,593 of record BJFP01000093.1, read on the forward strand.
CGATCTCTCGTTGAAATATAAAAAGTCGAACGCGCTGCTCGTCCATGCAGAGGAACTCGAGAACCCGACCGTGCGGTTCGCGCTGCCGGTGCGCCTGAACCAGCGTTCGCCGGCGGTGGATGTCGCGACGGCGCTGAGCCTCGTGAAGCCCGCGCCCGCGGATTCGCTCGATGCGACGTATGACCCAAGCTGCGGCCCCGAGAGCACCGACTGGAAGCAGATGGCCGAGACGCGCTACGTGCTCGTGGTGCGCACGTCGGAAATCAAGGCGGCGAAGATGGTCGGCGAGAAAACATTTCAGCCGGGAAGCTGGCTCGGCGAGGTGCTGGTCTTCGAGCTGCGATCGAAAAAACTGCTCGCCGGCTTCATCGTGACCGGCGGCAACCACGCATGGGTGCAGACGCGCCTCGGACGCGATCAGCAAAATCTCAATGCCGATCTGAAACTGGCTGCGCGCGGAAACCTGAACGTGGAATTGCGCAAGCACTTCCCAAGCGTGGGGCCAATCGACGAGGCGAACTGAGAATGTGGCCCCTCGATTTCCACCGCAGAGGCATGGCGCGGCGGAGCGGCAACCGAAGCCGGATGTCCTGAATTTTGACGCAGAGGCGCGGAGAAAAGCAGAGCGGTACGCAGAGGGATGTTTGCAAATCTTTCTCTGCGGCCCTCTCCTTCCACCTCTGCGCCTCAGCGTTTGATCCCGCGTTTCGGGACACTTTCTGAACGGCACGCGCGCACCGCATTCTCCAACATGAAAATCAAAACCATCCTCCTCCACTCGTTTTTTCTGCTCGCCGCAGCGTTCACGCTCCGCGCGGCGGATGTTGTGCCGAAGGACACGCCGAAGGAATCGCCGCTCTTTGTCACCGGCAAGGATTTTGAAAGCATGGACGACCGCATCTTCCCGCTCGGCTGGTCGGCGGACGGGCGGTTTGCATGGATTTGCAAGCAGTCGAACGAGGCCGCCGATGAGTGCAACTGGGTCGTGACAATTCAGGACATGGCCACGAACAAGACGGTGGCGACGGAAAAATTCGAGCTTCCGGACAAGCCGGAAAACGGCATCGCGCGGTTTTGGAGCGCACACGGAAAAGCCACCGCAGCGCTACTCACAAAGCACGCGGTGAAGCGCACCGCGCCGGTGATGGATCATTTCCCGATCGTGATCGGGCGCCACCGGAGCTTCATCGTGCTGCCGGTCATCGAATCAGTCATGGGCACGCATGAGGACTTGCAGTTCGGCGGAGTGAAGAGCTTCCAGGTTTTCCGATCTTCCGGCGACAGGAAGGCGGCGATTTTCGGGAGGAAATACGATGGCTATCTTTTTCCGTTCAACGTCGCGATCGCGGGCTGCTTCGTAAGTCCCGACGAAGCGCATGCCGCCATCGTCGTCACCGCCTGCTGGCGCGGCTACGAAGGAGCGCCGCACCCGCGCAAGATCGAGGCGCTCGCGGGCTTCAAGACCGGCATCGGGGACTGATACCACCGATCAGAAATTTGGGATTGCTCAAAAGGCAATGACGCCAGTGAAGAGAGCTGATTGAGAAAGGCATGACGTGCCAACACTGCGAGAGTTCAACGGTGGTCAAGAACGGGAGTAGCCGACACGGGCGGCAACGCTGGCTGTGCCTGACGTGCGGCAGAACCAGCGGCGAGCGGGATCACCGCCGTGTGGAGCCGCAGAAGAAGGCAAGCGCGCTGGCGCACTACCTTGAGGGGGTGGGGCTGCGGGCGACCGAGCGGCTGGTGGGCGTGAGCCACAACTCGGTGATGAACTGGGTGCTCGAGGCCGTGGAAGGCAAGGCACACACCTTCACCATTGAAAGCCAAAACAACCGCCTGCGCGTCTATCTCGCCAGGCTGCGGCGTAAAACCCACTGCTACACCAAAAAACTTGCCAGTCTCGCCGCCAGCATCCTGCTCTATCTGCTCACAAAATTCTAAGCACTACCTAATGAGCAATCGCAAAAAAAGCGAGCCGATGCGCCTCCGTTACGCGCTCTACATCCACGCCGGAATGCCCGCGCCCGCGAAGATCGAGGAGCAGTGGAAGGCGTTCGCCGCGACGCCGTGAATGGATTTCCCCGAGAAGAAAAAGTGACGCGCTCGCGCTCGCCGTGAGCCACTTCCGTAGCTGCCGACGGCAGGAGGCGGGCTGATCGAAATGACGGATGCCGAATGCGTCCGGCTTTCGAACGCGCCGGCTCAGTTCTTATCCACGCTGTATTTCCCCGGCCCGATGAAGATCATCGAGAAGAACACCAGCCCGAGTTCCCATGCGTGCGAGGCGGCCTTCAGGGCTGTCATGCCTTTTGGAGCGACGTGACCCGCGTGAATGCCTGCGACGGCCAGCGTGAACGCGATGAGCAGGCACGCGGGACGGAACGCGAGCCCAATCATGAAAAGCGCAACCCCAATCGTCTCCGCCATCGTCGCCATGAATCCCCAAAACGTGGGCCAAAATGTAATGCCGAGGTGCTTCATTGCTTCGCCAAATTCACGCCACTTGGCGGTGCCGCCCGTGAGCTTTTCCCAGCCGTGCGCCCACAGGAAAAGCGCGCCGAGCGTGAGGCGCAGCATGAGGAGTCCGGCGTCGCGATTACGTGAAAGGAATGCCCA
>BJFP01000094.1 GCA_014189875.1 Verrucomicrobiota bacterium
ATATCTCGCACCGCCTCGGTGAAGTGCGGGAACTCGCGGATCGCGTGACTGTGCTGCGCGATGGCGAGAACGCGGGCGATCTCGCGCGCGGCGAAATCGTCCACGACAAAATGGTAAAGCTCATGGTGGGCCGCGACCTCTCGCGATTCTACCCGCACGAGCCGCGCCCGCCCGGCGAGGTCGCGCTCGAAGTCCGCCGCGTCCGCACGATGGCGCATCCGCGGAACGAGGTGAGCTTCAGCGTGCGTGCGGGCGAGATCGTCGGCATCGCGGGACTCGTCGGTGCGGGACGCACCGAGCTTTTGGAAACCATCTTCGGCGTCACGCCCGCGCTCGGCGGCAGCGTGCGCGCGGGCGAGATCGAGATCACCCCGCAGTCGCCGCTCGATGCGATTCGGGCCGGGCTCGCGCTCGTGCCCGAGGATCGCAAGCAGCGCGGCCTCGTGCTCGGCATGAGCGTGCGCGAAAACGTGAGCCTCGCGAGCCTGCGTCGCGATCAGCGCCACGGCATGTTGAACCGTCGCCGTGAAGGCGAACTAAGCGCGCAGATGATCGCCGGCCTGCGCATCAAGACGCCGCACGATCGCCAGCCCGCGCAGTTTCTCTCGGGCGGCAACCAGCAGAAGGTCGTGCTCGGAAAATGGCTCGCGCTGAAGCCGCGCGTGCTGCTGCTCGACGAGCCTACGCGTGGCATTGATATCGGCGCGAAGCAGGAAATCTACCGTCTCATGGAACAGCTCGCAGAGGAGGGAGTGGCGATCGTTTTTGTCTCCAGCGAAATGGAGGAGATCCTCGGCATGTCCGATCGCACGCTCGTGATGCACGATGGAAAGATCGCGGGCGAACTCCCGCGCGCACAGCTCAGCGAGGAGGCCGTGATGCACCTCGCCACGGGAAGCAAAGCAACGATTTCCACAGCGGAAAAACACATCGCATGAAAAAAATCCTCGGCATCACCGGGTTGCTCATCGTCGTCTGCATCGTCACTGCGCTGGCGAGCGACCGGTTCCTCACCGGCTACAATCTGGAGAACCTCTTCCGCCGCACCGCGCTGTTCGGCATCATCAGCATCGGCGTTGCGTTCGTCATCGCCACGGGTGGCATTGATCTCTCCATCGGCTCCGTCGTGTGTCTCGTCGGCTGCGGCCTTCCTTGGCTGCTCGTCACGCACCACTGGCCGCTGCCCGCCGCGCTGGCGATGGTCGCCGCGGTGTCCGTCGGCATCGGATTGTTTCACGGGCTGATCATCACGAAGCTGCGCATCCCGCCCTTCGTGGTGACGCTGTGCGGGCTGATGATGTATCGCGGCATCGCGCGCGGCTTCACGAATGATCAGCAGGTCGGCTTCGGCAACGGTGGGTTTCCCGGCCTGCGCAAGCTCGCCACCGGGGAAATTGCCGTGCCGTTCGTTCACGGATTTTCCATCCCCGCGCCGTGGATCACACTGGTCGCCGTCGCGGTGCTCGGCGCAATTTTTCTGAACCGCACGATCTGGGGCCGCTACCTGCTCGCGCTCGGGCGCAACGAGGAGGCCGCGCGCTACAGCGGCATCAACACCGACCGCATGGTGATCCTCGCCTATGTGATCAGTTCCTCGCTGGCCGGGTTGGGCGGCATGCTCTTCGTGCTGGATCTAAATTCCGCGCAGCCTGTGGACTTCGGAAATTTCTACGAGCTTTACGCCATCGCCGCCGCCGTGCTCGGCGGCTGCAGTCTCCGGGGCGGGGAGGCGACGATCCTCGGCGTGATCGTGGGCACCGCGCTCATGCAGGTGCTGCGCAACATGATCACCCTCACCACGACGCACACAAACATCGAGTTCGCCATCATCGGTGCGGTACTGCTGGCCGGGGTGATCGCGGACGAACTCGTGAAGCGCATCGCCACCAAGCGCCGTGCGGCGCGCGCGCTCGCGGGCGACGAGGGAAAGTAGTCCGGGGCTTCAGCCCGAAAAACCGTGCAGCCCTGAACGCGTCCCCGCTTTCTGAAAGGCTTTGCACGCTGAAGCGTGGGACTACTTTTCGCGTTGCGCATCAGCGAGGCAGCGCTGGCAGATGCATGCACAGCCGCGCGCTTCCTCAGGCACTCGTGCGATCAGTTCCGGCGGGAAGGTTTCCTTCATGCACCAGCACGGGCCCTTGTCGTCCGGCTGCGTGGCGCGGGCGCAATCGTTCGGCTGGCCGCAGAGCGGGCATCGTTCGGGGCTGATGCTCATCTTGGAAAACGGCTACTTCTTTTCGTTGCGATAGGCCTTGTGACAGGCGGTGCAGCTTTGTGTCGTCTGCTTCAGTGCGGGGTCGAGTTTCGCGGTGTCGCCGGGTGAAGTGCGGAGGGTGTCGCGCAGCGCGGCGGCGGCGTGTTCCGAGTCGGTGAGCAGTTTGCGAAAATCATCAGGGCGTTTTGCCGTCTCCTCGGTGCGCGTGAGTTCGCGGAGCTGTTCCCACAGCAGCGTGGCTTGGTGCGCGGGTGCGGTGTCAGCTTCCGCCTCCGGTGTTTTCCAGCCTGCGGTTTGCGCGGACTTCAGCGCGTCGAAGCGTTCGTCAATCGCCACCATTGCGTTCACGAGCGCGGGAGTCTTTGCCGTTTCGGGAAGTGCTCCGATGCGCGCGATTTCCTCCGGTGACGGTGCATGAAATTCCCGCACGGCGCGATAGAGGCCGGGATAGTCGGGCGCGGTGCCCGCCTGCTTCATCCATGCGTCCGCCTGCGCGGGAGTCCAGCCGGCGACAGCTTCGCAGACGACACCGACCGCTGCGGGGCCGCGATGTTTGCCGTGGTGGCAGTGGATGAAAATCGTCCCCGCTTCGGGCGCGGCGGCCTTCGTGAGTTCCGCGATGCGCTGCGTGGAAATGCCGTCGTAGCCGAATGGCAGGTGGACGTAGCGCAGGCCGTGTTTCTTCGCCGCCTCCACATCAGGCCGCGCGCCGTCCACGCTGATGATCGTCTTCACTCCCGCCTTTGCGAGCGCGTCGAAGGCGGCGTCGCCCTCCGGCTGCGAACCGGCGAGGATGCGCGCGGTGACGCAGAAGGCATTGTGGATGCCGGGCAGCGAGATCGGCTGTGGGTTTGCCTCGTCCGCGGCGATGACGGGAAAAGTGAGCGCCAGAAGCGACCCGGCGAGCGCGCACACGACGCCGGGGAGATTTGCGGAGCGTGTGTTCATCGGTCGCCGAGATTGAAGCGCACGGGCGCATCGAGGTGCGAACCTGCGGCAGCGTCGCGCACGCGGCATCGCCAGCCGGCTTCGACTGCTGCGCGGTCGAGGCGAGGGAAGCCGCTGCTCTTTGCAATGCTCACTGCAGTGGGGCGCCCGTTGCCGTCCACCGTGAGTCGCAGGATTACGACGCCCTGTTCGCCGGCTGTGCGCGACTCCGGCGGATATGAGGCGATGGGGCGAACGACGTAGCTCGCCTTTGCATTTTTCCCGCTACCGCTGCCAGCGGCGGATTTGCCATTGGGCGAACTCTCGCCGCTGGTGATTCCTGTTGCGGTGGAATTTCTCGGCGCCTGACTTTTCCTCACGCTCGTGGGTTGCGGTGTTGTCTTCGGCGATGGTGTTGCGGCTGTCGCCAGCCGCGGCGGCGGCGTGGGCTTGGGAGGCTCGGGTAAAGTCATCTCCGGTTCCTTCTTCGGCGGCTCGGGTGGAGGCGCAGGTGTGGATTCCGGCACTGGCGCTGGCTCCGCGCTTGCAGCTGCGGCGGCGGGCGCGGATTCGACCAGCGCGACCTCCACGCTTTCGCCTTCGATGGTCACGGGCGCACTTTCCTCCGGCGCATATTTCCACGCGAAGAGCAGCGCGCCATGAACGGCGAGGGCGAATGCCGCGCACAGGCAGAGAATGGTGCTGCTGGTGGCGGGCGGCTGCGATTCGCGGACGGCGATCATCTTTCTATGGCTTCGCCCGCGTCTCGAATGCCACCTTCGTGATGCCCAGCTTGCGGGTCTCATCGAGCACCGCGATGGCGAGGCCGAGGCGCGCGCTTTCATCGCCGTGGATGAAGACCCGCAGTTCCGCGTTTGCCTTGTGCAGCGCGCGCAATTCGGTCACGAGCTGCTCCTGCGAGAGTTCGCGTTTGTCGAGATAAAGCTGGCCGGTCTCGGCGATGCTCACCGTCACGTGATCCTTGCGGTCCTGCGCTGAGGACGTGCTCGCGGCGGGGAGAATCACGGGGATGCCGCGGTTCTTTACCATCGAGAGCGACACCATCACAAACGTCGCCAGCAGGAAGAACATGATGTCGATCAGAGGCACGATCTCGATGCGCGCGTGCTTGCGTGGGCGGATGCTGGGGATGTTCATGCGCTACTTTTTCAGGTGGATCTCCGTGTGGCTCGCCGCGTCCTGCATTTCGAGGCGGGCCTCTTCCAGGCGCGCGTTCAGGTAGTTGAAAGGCAGCAGCGCGGTGATCGCGATGCCGAGGCCGAACGCCGTCGCGATGAGCGCCTCCGCGATGCCTCCGCTGATCGCCGCAGGCGCGCCGAGTTCCGCGCCGCCGAGCATGCCGAAGCTGCGGATCATGCCCGTGACCGTGCCGAGGAGGCCGAGCAGCGGCGCGAGTGTGATGGTCGTGTCGAGGATTGTCAGGCCGCGGTTAAAGCGCTTCAGCTCCCAGTTTGCCGAGCGCAGCATCGCCTCGCTGAATGAGCGCTCGCGGTGCGTGAGCGCATACGCGAGCGCGCGCGCCACAAAGTCGCGCGACGTGGTGCCCATGTTTGCCGCCGCATTGAGGTCGCCACGCTCCACCTGCGTGAGCATCTCGTCCACGTCAGCAGCCGAGCGCCGCGCTTTCTCACGCGCGATGAAAATGAGCCGCTCCAGCACGACGGTGAGCGCCACGATGGAGAGGAGGAGCAGCGGCCACATAATGGGGCCACCTTTGTGAAAGAATTCGAGCATTGGTGTGGTTGGAGGGACTTGGGAGATTCTGTATTGGCGGTCTGTGCAAGCTTCTTTCGAGGATCAGCCCCGGGGCGTCAATGTGGCGGCGGAAGGCGTAGGACGGTAATGATCACCCAGGCGATGCGTCAAACCTCCGGGTAGCTGAGTGACGGGCCATGTGTGGTGGCTAGAAGTTCAGCTTGATCCCGGAGGCGGCGCACGAGGCGCACGAGGCGGCTAGAATTTTAGCGACAAGCCGATGTAGTAATTCCGGCCCCAGGCAGGGTCGATGCCGGCGTCCGTCACGCGGGAGTAGTAGTCTTCGTTGAAGACGTTGTTGATGCCGGCATTCACGGAGAGCACGTCCTTGTAGATTTTCGCCTCGCCGGTGAGATCCCAAACCATGTGGGCGGGCACGTAACGCTCGGCGGAGTTGCCGTCGTCGCCGAAACTGTCCCCGACCATCGTCCCGGTGAAGGCGACTCGGAAGCGCTCCTGCGGCGCACGGTAGATGATGCCCGTGCGGGCGACGTAGTCGGCGGCGTAACGCGGCGTCTTGCCCTTTTGCGGTCCGGAGACAAACTTTGCGTCGAGCAGCATGGCGTTCGCGTAGAGGCTGAGCGAACCGTAACGCTCACCAAGCGACCCGACCGTGGGCGGCGGCGGGGTCTTGCCATCGGCGGGCTTCGGCGCTGGGGCGTGGCCGCGCATGGCATCGGCGAGACCGATGATGTCCAATTCGGCGGCCAGCTCGGCCCCCTGATGGATGGCGCGCCCGACATTCGCCACGGTGCTTCGTCCGCCAGCGAGGGCGAGGGTTCCGATTTGGTTATCGAAATCGAGCCGGAAGAGGCTCGCGTCCCAGTTCAGCCACGGCTTGGGTTGTCCGCGGAATCCGACCTCGTACTGCCATGCTACGCTGTCTTGCAGGTCGGTCGGGACCACGGACGTGCCGCCGGTCGGGACTGCCTGGGAGAAAATTTTCGGGCGGTAGGACTGCGAGATATTGCCGTACAATTCCACCTTTGGCGCCAGCTCGTAATTCAGACCGACGCCGGGGAGCGCGACAAATGTGGACTCGTCATGATCCGCCAGCGGAGTGCGCGCGGCGGCCTTGTCCAGGTTCACATTTTCGGTCACGCCCTGCCACACGTTCTCGAAGCGGATGCCCGGAGTGACCGAGAACTTTCCCCATGTGAACTTGTTCTCGAAGAACACCGGCAGATAGGTCACCGAGCGGTCGGAGTTATTACGGATCGTGCCTGTGCTTGCGAAGGCAGAGGCACCACGGCTGTCGGTGCGCGGCGATTCGGTGCGATACACTTGGATGCCACCAGCCAGAGTGTTCTTTCCGCCGAGCCATTCGTAGTCGTGCCGCAGGCGCGTCTCGAAGCCGAACGTGTAGAATTGCTGATTCTCGATGGTGTTCGTGTTCGCAGCGGCCCCGGTGGGCAGCGTGCCGAAGCCGCCGCCACGCTGGCGCTCGCTGTAGCGTTGGTAATACGTGCCCCACAGGGACATCACCATTTTTGTCTCATCCGAAAAATCACGCTCCCACTGGAGCGATGCCGCGTAACGGCGCAGCTTGAGCTGGTCGAACTGCCGTGAGGTCGCATTGCGATCTGCGTTGTAGTTCACGCGGTTCCTGCCGGTGGCGAAAGTCAGGCCGCCCGGCTCGCCGTGATCCTCCTCGTAGCCTTCGAGCGCGAGGATCCACCGGCTGCTCGTGCTTCCATCGAGTTCCAGCTTCAACTGCCCCGCATTCAGATTGAAATCGCTGTTCGTCGTCCGGAATCCGTCGCCGCTTCGGTGATTGTAATAGCCGTAATAACCCAGCCGCCCGGTCGTGCCGGTGAAGTAGCTGAAGTTCGAGAACATGTTTCCGCTGCCGAAGACATTCGTCGTGCCGCCCGCGAACGGCACATCGGCCCGGGGACGGTGCGTCACAAAATTCAGCGCCCCGCCCGGCTGCGGCCCGTACTGCAGCGCCGCGCCCCCGCGGAGGAATTCAATGCGGTCCACCGTGTCCAACGGCGGGGTGTAGTAGGCCTCCGGATACCCGAACTGATCCGCATGAATCGGGATGCCGTCCTTCAGCACCTGCGTGAACTGCACGCGGCTGGGGTCGAGCCCGCGGTAACCAAGGCTCAGCAGTGGCGTCGTCTCCTCGCTTAGATAAAGGCCCGGCGTCTTTGCAAGCGCCTGCCGGTAGTTATTGTTCGTGATGAGCGGAAAGGCATCCAGATCGATGACCGACGTTTTCTTCCCCGCGTTGATCTTCACGCCCTGCACCGAGGGAAGAAATGGCTGCTGGATGAACGGCACGCCCTCTGCCTCGATGACCGTCGTATCGAGGGTGTGAGTCGTGCCCGTCTGGCCGAGGAGAACCGGTGCCGAAAAAAGGATGGCGGCAGCGGTCGCGATGAGAGGATTCCGGGGCGAACCGGAGGTGAATTTTGACAATGCAGAGGATGAAGAGTTGGCTTTCACGGCGCGGGAGTTACTGCGACTGAGTCTCAGAAGCAAGGAAAATGTTGAGATTGAGAATCGGTCGCATGTTGAGCGCCCGCCTTTCTCCACACAAAAGCGCAAAATCCATGAAAGAGTCGGATTGCCGTCCGGGTTCGCTGCCCGCAGATGTCGCGAGGGTTCACGGCTTGCGCGATGCCAGAACCGGCGAGCAGCTTCACGATGGCATCGGCAACGCTCACGCGCATGGCCGCCGGTCGATCCCACCACCGCCCGGGCGCGCCCGGAATTCCGGACGCGCCCCTTTGCTTGGATGGTTTCAGAACGTCAGCTTCATCCCGCACACAACGCCGCGTCCGCCAAGCGGGGCGATGTCCTTGAGGAACGACGTGTGTTCGCGCGCCTCTTGGTTGGTGAGGTTCACGCCCTTCGCGTAGAAGGTCATTTCCGTGCGGCCGATCGGGAGGCGGTAGCTCACGTTGGCATTCAGCAGCACGTAGCTGTCGGTCGGCGTCTCAAAGTCTGCCGTGCGATTTTGCCGCCCGGAGAACTGGCCCTCAATGCCCGCACTGAGGCGGTCGCAGCGGTAGTTCAGCGCTGCGCTCGCGTGGATGGGCGAGATGCGTGGCAGCGGGCGGCCCGTCTTCAGGTCGGTGGCGCGGAGGTAGTCGGCCTTGAGTTCGAGATCGAGTGCGTGGCGCTTGTCGGGGTTGGACGTGGCCGGTTCGGTTGCGGGATCGAGCAGGTGAAATGTCACCTCCGCTTCGCCACCGTAAAACTCGGCGTCGGTCGCCCGGAAGGCGTACTCCGGCAGCACTTCACCTTCGAGGTCACGCGTCGCACCAGTGGCGAACTGTCCCACGTAGTCCGTGTAGCGGTTGTAGAAAAAGGTGAGCGCGCCGGTGACGCGCCCCGTCTTTTTTCGGAACGACAGATCGAGGTTCAGGCATCTTTCCTGTTCCAGCATGTCGTTGCCGATTTCAAATGTGCCCGTGGCGACGTGCGGCCCATTCGCGTACAGTTCCTGATACGTGGGCGCGCGCTGTGAAAATGCACCATTCAGCGCGATGGCATAACCTTCCACGGGCGTGTAGATGGCGCCGATGGAGGCGCTCACGCTATCGAATGTGCGGTTCCGCGCGGGGCCGAACCTGGCATCCTCCTCGGCGTTGGCCGTGATGTGATCGTAGCGCAATCCGAATTGCAGCCGGACGGGATCGAGCGCCACCTCCTCGAAGACGAACAGCGAATTTGTGAGCGTCTCGGTGCGCGGGAGGAATCCCTCCGCGCCGAGCGCGGAGAAATCGCTGCGCTGCGTCTGGAAGCCGAACGTGCCCTCGAACGGGCCGAGCTTTTCATGCGTGACATCAATGCGCCCGTCGTAGCCGCGGTTTTTGAAGGTGGTCCCTGGCGTCGCGCCCTCGAACTCGGTGTGTTTGTAATCCGAGACGGCGAGGCTGTATTTGATGGCCTTGATGTGCGCGAACGGATTGGTGAATCCGCCGCGGAAATCCCAGCGGCGTTGTTCGAGATCGATCGTCACGGACGGCTCCGCGGGCGAACCGTAGTTCGTGTTGAAGCCCGAGAAGGCGAGGCCGAAGAAGCCGCTGTCCCAAATATAGGACGCGCCGCCGGAGAGGCCCTCGTTCCTCATGTTGCTGTTCGGCAGCACGCCGTGCGCTTCCGTTTGCCCCTCCTCGAGCGGCATGGCAAGACGGCGCTGCTCCGAACGCGCAAAGCCGGGGATCTGCAGATCGTCCGTCGCGCGCTTGTAGCCTTCGAGGTGCCAGGCGAAGCCGCCGACGCCGCCCTCCAGCGTGAAGGCGCCCCCGCGCTCCGCGTTCACCGAGCTGTAGTTTGTCGAGATGCTGCCGCGCACCGGGACGGCGATGCGCTCCTGCGGGATGCGTCCGTCAATGGTGTTCACCACGCCGCCGATGGCATTGGGGCCGTAGAGCAGCGTCGCTGGGCCGCGCACGACCTCGATGCTCGTGACGGACACGGGATCGAAGCTGACCGCGTGATCCACGCTTGCCGCCGAGGCGTCAATGGTGTTGCTGCCATTTTGCAGGATGCGGATGCGGTCGCCGTCCTGCCCGCGGATGATGGGCCGGCTTGCCGCCGGGCCGTAGTAGGTGGAGCGCACGCCGGGCGTGCGCGAGAGCGTCTCGCCGAGCGTGGGCTGGAGTGCGAGGAGCAGGCGGTCGCCCTTGAGGATGAAGACGGGCTGCGCCTGCTCGAAGAGCGTTCGCGCCAGCGGTGCGCTGATGATGGTTTCGTCGAGGGGCATGGGGGCCGGGTCGGCTGGTTTTTCCGCGAGCGCGAGGCCGTGCGCGATCACGCTTGCAATGGAGATGCTGAGGATATTTTTCATGATGAGATGAGATAAGTGCTGAGTTGGATGAGTTGGATGAGTTGCGCCGCGCGGGGAATTCCGCGGATGCGCCAGGAGACGAATGGATGAAATGCCGCGCGCGACTGCGCATGGCGGATGAAGAGGGAGCGTTTGGAAAATCAGGAGTCGTGCCGCGATGTGTCGCCGCAACCCGTTCAGACTTGAGGGAAATGTGTCCCGTGCGGGACGTTGAGAACGCCTTTATCCGTCCCATGCGGGATCGGGCCTCACCGGCATTCTGAAACCCGGCGCGAAATGCACCGGGTTGTTTTTCAAACTCTCCCTATGCGCCTGCCATCGGCGGCCCACGATCCGAAAGACCGCCGCCGAGAAAAATCGCCGGAATATCCGCGTCGCCCACACGCAGGTCGGAGCATTCCACTATCATCGGCGCGTTCACGCAGAACGTTGCGATGGTCGGAGAATCCAATCCGCCGGTGGCGAGCAGCGTCACTACGCATTCATGCTCCCCGTGCCCCTCATTCGCACCGTGCAGCAGCTCGTGGAATGCCGGCGAAGCTGCGAGCACATTGGCGCACAGCCAGCAGAGGAGCAGCAGGATGGAGATGCGGCGTTTCACGAAGTCGGCTTCGTAAGTGCGGCAGTCATCGGAGCAAGTCAAGTTTCCAAAGATGGGCATCGGAGGGATGGGGTATCACGTCGGAAAATGCGGCGGAGTCCGGCGGGTCCGCGCCGGACTCACCACCTCAAAAGGCACGCCGAGACCGATCGGTTTGAGCGGACACTGGCGCGGCAGCTCTGGGCGTTGCACGCACACGGGGAACGCCCGGTGCGGGTGTGGTTCATGGACGAGCACCGCTACGGACTGATCGCCCACACGCGGCGGCACTGGGGGCTGCGGCGCTACCGCACCCACGCGTATACCCGCCCTACCAAAGTCCGCGCCTTTCTGCTTCCAAGCCTCAGTCCAGCGTGAAACATGCGCAACATCACAATGGACGTCACACACGCGAAGCAACGAATCGCAAAGCTGCGCAGGGAGATCACCGAGCATGACCGGCTCTATTATGTCGAGGCGAAGCCGACGATCAGCGATGCTGCGTATGACGATCTTTACCGCGAACTGCGCGAACTCGAAGCCGCGCACCCGGAACTCGTCACGCCCGATTCGCCGACGCAGCGCGTGGGCGGCGCGCCATCGAAGGGCTTCACGCAGGTGCGCCATGCGCTGCCGATGCTCTCGCTGGATAAAATCGCTCCGCCCGAGCTTTCCGGTGATGATGCAAAGCTGGAGTTTGCACAGCGCGTGCGGCTGCAGGACGAACTCACCGTCGAAAAGTTCCGAGGTTTTGATCAGACCATCCGCAAGCAGCTCGGCGTGGAGAAAGTCGGCTACGTGATGGAGCCGAAAGTGGATGGCGTCTCGATTTCCGTGCATTATCGCGACGGCGTGCTCGCGCTCGGCGTCACGCGCGGCGACGGCACGACGGGAGATGACATCACGGCAAATCTCCGCGCGGTAAAGGCCATCCCGCTGCGTCTCGACATGCAAAACCCGCCCGCGCTGCTCGAAGTCCGCGGCGAGGCGTACATGCCGGTAAAGGAATTCGAGGCGATGAACGCCGCGCTCGAAGCCGCCGGCGAGAAGACGCTGCCGAATGCGCGCAACGCCACCGCGGGCACGCTCAAGCAGCTCGATTCCAGCGCCGTCGGAAAGCGCCCCGTGCGTGCCGTTTTCTACGCGGTGGGTGCGCTCGACGGCATCAGCTTTGCCACGCACGCGGAGACGTTGCGTGCGCTGAAGAAGTTCGGCCTTCCCGTGCAGGAAGTCTGGTGGGAATGCGATGACATGGAGGACGTGATCGCGAAGTATCAGCGCGAGGTGGTGAGCGATTACGACGAGGACCGCGACCTGCGCACGCGGCTGCACTACGAGATTGATGGCATCGTGATCAAAGTGAACGACCGGGCCGCGTGGGAGCGCATTCCCGCGAAGGCGAAGGCGCCGGGCTACGCGATCGTCCACAAGCCCGTGCCGTGGATTTCCGGCGCTATCACGGAGTTGCTTGGCATCACGATCCAGGTCGGCCGCACCGGCGTGCTCACGCCCGTCGCGGAACTGAAGCCTGTGTTTGTGCAAGGTTCCACCGTTTCGCGCGCGACGCTGCACAATGACGACGAGATCAAGCGCAAGGACATCCGCATCGGCGACACGGTGATCATCCGCAAGGCCGGCATGGTCATCCCCGAGGTGCTGGAGGTCATGAAGTCGAAGCGCCCAGCGACCGCAAAGCCGTTCGACCTCTTCGATTACGTCGGTGGAAAATGTCCCGCGTGTGGTGGGGCGATCGCCCGGTCGCAGGTGTCCACGGGAAAGAAGACCGAGGTCGCGTGGCGCTGCGAAAACATCTCGGGCTGCCCCGCGCAGCTTGTGCGGCGCGTGGAGTTCTTCGGCCAGCGCAATGCTCTCGACATCGAAGGTATCGGCGGAGTTTTCGCGGAAAAGGCCGTCGAACGCGGCCTCGTAAAATCGCCCCTCGATCTTTTCGACCTGCAACTCGACCAACTTGCAAAACTCAACCTCGGCACTGACGACGAGCCGCGCATCTTCGGCGAGAAGAACGCCACGAAAGTCATCGAGGGCATCGCGCGCGCGAAGACACAGCCGCTCGCCCGCTGGCTGCACGCGCTCGCCATTCCTGACGTTGGCGAACAAACCGCCTACGACTTGGCGCAGTTTTTTCCGGATCTGAAATCGTTGCTCACGTCGGGTTTGATTAATGACACGGCTGAGCTTGGGAAAGTCAGGCAACTCTTTGACCAGAATAAAAAGGGGAAGGACGAAACGGACCTTTCGTCGGCGGAGAAGGCAGAACGGAAGAAGCATCAAGAGAAGGCGAAGGAGTTGGGCAATCCAATCGGCCAACGGTTGGTAGATGCAGGCTTTGCCCAACCGGCAACACGTCCGTGGCAAGCAAAGACACTGATTGGCCCAAGTGCTGCGCAGGCGATCGTGGATTGGGTAGCCGGGCCGTATGGACGGGCCGCATTACAAAAGATTGAAGCTCTAGGCCTCAATCCAAGCGCAGCGCGTCGGTATCATTTGCAGTCTGCGCCGCAGACTGCGGTGCAGACTGCATCGAACAGACAAAAGAAAATCCTGAAATTCTTCGGGACACCGTTCACTGCTCGGTTGTCCGCAGGTGCAGCAGGCTTTGAAATCAAAAAGCTCATGGCCAATGAGGCCAATCGAGAACTTTGGAGAAAGTATGTCTTTCTCACTCAGGATTTCGATTCCGAATCCGATGAATTGAAGTCCTACGATGGGGGTGCATTGGCCTCTGTCGTGGTGCCGGAAGATTGGAGCAGTTCGGATGCTGTTGCCGAATACCGCAAGGAATTCGCTGCTGATTTGCTGCGTGATCATTCGCCTTATGACGATCCTCAGCCACCAATGGAATTCATAGATCGCGCTTTTGTGTTCACC
>BJFP01000095.1 GCA_014189875.1 Verrucomicrobiota bacterium
GTGACCTGCGATTTTTCGATGAGGAAATCCGTGCTGTTGCGACGGACGCGCAGTTTGCCGTCCTGCTCCCGTACGAGGCGGACGCGCGTGCCGCGGTTCAGCGCGACCGGGCCGGTCTCGGATGGCACCTCCACGGCGACTTTCAGAAAATAGACGCCGGACGGCGCGATGCGAAGATCGTCCGAGGCTGTGGTCTTCGCATTCGAACGCGCAGGAGCGGATTTGCTGGCGAGGAGATTTTGGAGGCGTGCCTCCTGGAATGGGGATTGTGCCAGTGGTAAAAATGGAAGCATGGGAGCAAGGCGGCGTGGCGGCGGCGGCGACTGTGCGGTGCGGCGCGCGGAGTCGCTGCGCCGTTCCGCGTCGTACGCGATGACCGAAATGGCAGTGGCTGCGAGCAGGGCGTAGGCGATACGTAACTGGGTTTTCTTCCGCAAAAGCATGATTATGGTTTTTATAAGCATCTCTTGTGCCCTCGCAGCAGGCCTTGCGTGTGCGAGCGCATGAGTCCGAGATTTTCCGCTTCTGTGCTGTGCCCGATGTGAGAGCCTGCTATTGTCTCAATAGCGTGAACCTTCATCTCCACATTCCGTGGCTGCTGCGAATCGCCGGGTTCGCACTCTCCCTGCTTTTCCCGGCGCTCGCGTGCTGCGCCGATGACAAGCCGCGCGTGAGTATCGCGGTCACAAAAAAATCGGCTGGACGCCCGGTCTCCAAATCGGCCGCCGGTGTGGAGACGGGCCGTACCCAGGCGCTTTTTGCAGTTGTGGAAAACTCCTCGGTCCGCACGTTCCCCGAGGGCTCGCTCAGGTGGACGGCGGTCGTGAGGAAATCTTCCGGCAGGATGCTGAAGTATTCCGGGGCCGAATCGGTGAAGTCGCTGAGGTCGTTCCAATCAGTCGAGATACCGTGCGGGCTTTTTGAAATTGATACCAGGCCCGGCACGATGAGCCGCGATCGCGATCGGATTGATTTCGAGATGGTGTATGTCGTCGAGGAGAATGAAATCGTCCGGACTTCCAGCACTGCCAACTTTGCCGTGCTCGCGCAGAAGGCGCAGTCTGTGTTCCCGGAAGCGGAACCCGGCGCGATGAAGCCCGAGGATGCCGCCCCGCGGAAGCGGCCGGCGGAGGAAAAGCCTGCGATGCCGCCGCTCATCGGCGCGGAGAAGATGCCGCCGAAAAAGCCGGCGCTTCCTGCCGCGGAGATCACGAGGCCCGCGGATGCGCTCCCGACGCCGAATCAGCCGTTCGACTTTTTCAATCTCCGCGGGAAGAAGGCTCCGGCGGCCAAGTGATCAGGCCCGCTGCGCTTCCTTCGCCCACGCGTCCTTGAGCGTGATCGTGCGGTTGAAAATCGGCGCGTTTGGTTTCGAGTCGGGATCGAGCGTGAAGTAGGCGAGGCGTTCGAACTGGTAGCGCGCATCGGCGTTCGCTTCGCGCAGCGACGGCTCGGTCTTCGCGGTGATGACTTCGAGCGAATGTGGATTCATCACGGTCTTGAAATCGCGTCCGTCCTTCTCCGGCTCGGCCTCGGTGAAGAGCCGGTCGTAGAGGCGCACCTCTGCGTCCACCGCGTGCGCGGCGCTCACCCAGTGGATCGTGCCCTTCACCTTGCGTCCTGCATTCGGGCCGCCGGTCTTGCTGTCGAGGTCGGCGGTGCAGCGTAGCTCGGTGATCTTGCCCGCGGCGTCCTTCACGACCTCGTCGCACTTGATGATGAAGGCAGCCTTCAGCCGCACTTCGCCGCCGGGCTTCAGGCGGAAATATTTCGGCGCGGGGACTTCCATGAAGTCGTCCTGCTCGATCCAGATCTCGCGGCTGAACGGAATTTCGCGTGTGCCCGCATTCTCATCGTTCGGGTTGTTGCCCGCGGCGCACATCTCCGTCTTTCCCTCGGGGAAATTTGTGATCACGACTTTCAGCGGACGCAGCACGGCCATGCGGCGCAGCGCGATTTTGTTCAGGTCTTCACGGATCGCGTGCTCCAGCACGGCGACATCGGTGAGCGACATGTATTTCGTCACGCCGATGTGATACGCGAAATTCCGCAGCGCCTGTGCGGTCACGCCGCGGCGGCGCATCCCGCAGATCGTGGGCATGCGCGGGTCGTCCCATCCGGTCACGATTTTCTCCTCCACGAGCAGGAGCAGCTTGCGCTTGCTCATCAGCGTGTAGGTCAGGCTCAGCCGCGCGAATTCATACTGGTGCGGGCGCGGATTCCAGAGGCCCACCTCGTCCACGAGCCAGTCGTAGAGCGGGCGGTGGACCTCAAATTCCAGCGTGCAGATCGAATGCGAAATACCCTCGATGGCGTCGCTCAGGCAGTGTGCGTAATCATACATCGGGTAGATGCACCACGCGTTGCCAGTGGCCTGATGCTCCGTGTGCCGGATGCGGTAAATCACCGGGTCGCGCATGTGGATATTCGGCGACGCCATGTCAATTTTCGCGCGCAGCGTCTTCGTGCCGTCGGCAAATTCCCCGGCGCGCATCCGCGCGAAAAGGTCCAGATTTTCCTCCACGCTGCGGTCGTGGTTTGGCGAGAGACGTCCCGGCTCCGTTGGCGAGCCGCGGAATTCCGCGACCTGTTCGCCGGTGAGATCGCACACGAAGGCCTTCCCCTTTTTGATCAGCGTCACGGCGAACCCGTAGAGCTGCTCGAAGTAGTCGCTTGCGTGAAAAAGCTTCGGCGTCTTCACATGAGCCGCCCAGCCGGCGATCAGCCAGTTCACGTCGAAGATGATGCTCTCGACGTACTCGATGTCCTCCTTCGTCGGATTCGTGTCGTCCATGCGCAAGTTGCACGCACCGCCGAATTCGCGCGCGATGCCGAAGTTCAGGCAGATTGATTTCGCGTGGCCGATGTGCAGGTAGCCGTTTGGCTCGGGCGGGAAGCGCGTGAGGATATTCGGATAACTCCCGTCGGCGACGTGCTTCGCGACGATGTCGCGGATGAAATCGGATGGTGCGGCGGGAGCCGATGGAGCTGAAGGCGTTTCGTTGCTCATGGAAAATTGCGGGCTGTGTTTCTAGGGAACGCGCGGCGGGGAAGTCGAGAAGGGGATTCGGTCCGTGAACGTCGTGAGCGCGCGGCAACGGCGCGGAGGAAATTGCAAATTGGGAATTGAGGATTGGCCATTGCAAATTTCCACCGCACCGCAAGGCGGCAACCAATTTGCAATTTGCAATGCACAATCCTCAATTTGCAATTCCCCCACCACGCCGAGCTGTTAGCGTTCGCCGATGAACAGCGGGCACCTCGACGATCTCTTTTCCTTCATCCGTTTCCCCAGCGTCTCCACCGATCCGCGCCACGCGGGCGACGTCGCGAAATGCGCGGAATGGCTTGTGCGAAAGCTCACTGCAATCGGGCTGAAGGCCGAGCTTCATGCGACGGGAGGGCATCCCATCGTCACCGCGCGCAACGAGCACAAGCCCGGCCGCCGCACGGTGATGATCTACGGCCACTACGACGTGCAGCCGGTCGAGCCGCTCGCCGAGTGGACCACGCCGCCATTCGAGCCCGTCGTGCGCGACGGAATCATTTATGCGCGCGGCTCGACGGACAACAAGGGCCAGATCCTCGCGCACGTCCTCGGCGTCGGCGAGACGCTGCGCGAAAAAGGCGAGCTGCCTGTGAACCTGATCTTCCTCATCGAGGGCGAGGAAGAAGTCGGCAGCAAGCACCTCGCGGATTTTCTCGCTGCAAACCGCGATGCGCTCCGCTGCGATCTGATCGCCATCAGCGACACCGGGATGATCGCGCCTCGCACGCCCACCTTCACCTACGGCCTGCGCGGCATCACCGCGATGGAAGTGCGCGTCAACGGCCCCTCGATCGATCTGCACAGCGGCATCTACGGCGGCACCGTCGCGAATCCCGCCACTGCCATCGCGCGCCTCGTCGCGACATTGCACGACGCAAACGGGCGCGTTGCGGTCGCCGGTTTTTACGACGACGTCGCTCCTCTTCAGCAATGGGAACGCGACGCGTGGGCGAAGCTGCCGTTCGGGGAGAAGGAAATCCTGAGCGTCACGGGAGCCGCACGGACGTTCGGCGAGGAAGGCTACACCTCCCTCGAGCGCGCGTGGGCGCGGCCCACTGCCGAGGTGAACGGCATCGGCGGCGGCTTTCAGGGCACCGGCAGCAAAACCGTCATCCCGCGCGTCGCCTTCGTGAAGCTCACGTTTCGCCTCGTCCCCGGCCAGCGTCCTGAGGACATCCTCGCGAAAGTGCGCGCGCATCTCGAAGCGCACTGCCCGCCCGGCGTCCGCCTCGAAATTGAGGACGGCCACAGCGGCGATCCGTATCTCACCGATCCGCATTCCGCTTTCGGAAAAGCCGCGCAGCGCGCGCTCGCAGCGTCCTTCCCCGGCCGCGATCTCGCGCTCATCCGCGAGGGAGGCAGCATCCCGATCGTGAATACTTTTCGCACCATCCTCGGCGTCGAGACGCTCCTCCTCGGGCTCGCGCTCCCCGACTGCCGCGCCCACGCTCCCGATGAAAATTTCCCCATCGAGAATTTCGAGGCTGGCATCCGGCTGAACAAGGCGCTGCTCGAAGAACTGGCGCGAGGGTGAATGTGGGGCCGACAACCCGTCGGCCCGTCTCAAAAGGCGGAACGCCACTTGCCATCCGTCACGCGATACACGCGGCGCGGAAATATTCGGCACGCGACATTCAACACCGCACGCTTGAAGCCCACGCCACGAGCGCGCACCGTTTGCGGCGATGTCTCAGAAACTCATCGCAGCCGTCGCCCGGTCCGCGCGCCTCCGCGTGCTGAACCTGCTCAAGCGCACGCAGGGCCTGAGTGTGCAGGAAATCGCGGACCACCTCGGCATGTCGTACATGGGAATCAAGGATCTCTGCACCGACTTGGAAAAGCGCGGACTGCTCGACGCGCGCCGCGAGCCGCGCGACGGCAACACGGGCCGCCCGCGCATGATCCACCGCCTCACCGGACGGGCGCACGAGCTGTTTCCGGTTGCGAGCAATCCGCTGACGCTCGACGTGCTCGATGCGGCGAAGAAACTCTTCGGCCCTGCGGCGGCGGAGAAGCTGCTCATGCTCGTGTGGCAGCAGAAGACGGAGGCGCTGTTTGAAAAAGTGAACGGCCCGGATGTGGAGGCGCGCGCCGACGCGCTTGCGCGCGCGAGAGATGCCGCCGGTCACATGGCTGCGGTGGAGCAGGGGAGCGACGGCCGCATGCGGATCGTCGAGCACCACTGCCCGTTTCTTGATGTTCTGCGCGCGTATCCCGTCGTCGCGCGGCTGGAGGCGGAGCTGTTCCGGCGGCTGCTCGGTGGGCCGGTCGAGCGGAACGAGGAGAATGCAGCGGGGCTTTACCGTGCGGAGTTTGTGCTCGGTGCGTGAGGAATTACCGCGCGTGGAGCGCTCCTCTCGCGCGGCACCCCTTGCGTCACCCGCCTGCTGCGAGGCGCAGCAGTTCGATGCGATCATCGGAGTTCAGCGCACTTTCTTTCCACTCCGCGGGGCGTAGCGCAGTGCCGTTGTGCTCCACGAGCACGGTGCCGTTTGCGAAGCCGAGTTCTGCGATTAGCGAGGCGATGTCTGCGGCGCTCGTTTCGCGTGGATGGCCGTTGACGATGATCTTTTTCACTGCGCTGCAATGGCCTGATCCCAGTCTTTCCACACGGCCTCGAAGCCGCGGCTCTGCAGCAGGCCTGCGATCTCCGCCGCGCTGCGCGTGTCCGCGATTTCAAACTGCTGCGTTGCGCTCTGATCGTGATTGCAGCCGCCTGCGTCCGCAGGCTGCGGCGCGAGTTCCTCGCGGCGACCGCGGACGGTGCGGTGGAGATCATTTTTTCCCTCCCCGGTGTAGCCGCCGGGCTCGGTGTGGCTGCCGGCGCTCATCATCGTGATGCCGAGCGGCAGCAGCGCGTCGCGCAATGCGGCAGGCTCGCGCGTGCTGAGCACGATGCCGACGTGTGGGAAGCAGATGCGCAACGCAGCGACGAGCTGGACGAACTCACGATCCGGCAGTGAGTGGCGCGGCGTGAATTCCCCCGCGCACGGGCGCAGTCGCGGCAGGCTCACGGTGAACTGCGCCTTCCAGCAGCGCTTCAGCAAATGATCGAGATGCGCGGCGAGCGCGAGAGCCTCGCTTTTCCAGTCACACAATCCGAACAGCGCGCCGATGCCGATGCGGCGGAAGCCCGCGTCGTACGCGCGCTCCGGGCACGCTAGCCGCCAGTCGAAATCGCGCTTCGGCCCCGCAGTGTGCAACTCGGCGTAGGTCGCGCGGTCGTAGGTCTCCTGATAGACGACGAGCCCTTCCGCGCCTGCGCGCACGAGCGGGATGTAGTCGGCGGTCTCCATCGGTGCGACTTCGAGCGCGAGCGTGGGAATTTCCGGCGCGAGTGCGCGCACGCATGCTTCGAGGTAGCCGTTCGAGACAAACTTCGGGTGCTCACCTGCAACGAGCAGGATGTTGCGGAATCCCTCCGTGGCGAGATGCCTCGCCTCGCGGACGACGCTCTGGATCTCGAGCGTCACGCGCAGGATGGCGTTGTCGCGCGAGAAGCCGCAGTAGGCGCAGTTGTTGATGCACTCGTTGGAAAGATAGAGCGGCGCGAAAAGGCGGATGGCCTTGCCGAAATTCCGCCGCGTGAGCAGCGCGGACTCGCGCGCCATCGTTTCGAGTTCCGCGTCGGTCTTCGGCTCGATGAGTGCGGCAAATTTCCGCAGCACGGCGGAGGGGCGTGTTGGGTTCAAGATTTCCGCAGTGCTGCTCATTGAGCGCAGCTTTACGTGCGAATGCGCGGGGTGGCAACTTTCACTGCTGTCTGGCGTTCAGGTTGTGGGTCACCGATCCGCGCCTTGTATCTCAAGGATCTTCACATGCCGGTCGGCGAAGTCGTCCCAGTACCGAATTGCAAATCCTGCAAACACATGGACGTCCACGTCCCGGCCGGTGGAATCCTTCGCCAAATAATCCGAAAAAGCGTGCGGGCATTCTGCGATTTGGCGAAGGCGGTTCCAGATCAGATTGCGCCGTGCCGGTGGCAGGCTCTCAAGGCATTCGATCACCTCGACGGCTACGAGCAGCCGTTGCTTCATTCGGCGGACGGAGCGATGCCGAGCCGTTTCTCGGCCTCATCCAAAGTCAGCCAGCGTCCTGGAGTCTTGTCGTCAATCAGCCTGGTCATGCGCGCGGGAAAATCGGGATCTTCGCGGCGCTGTAGTACGGACATGGCGCAACCGATGAGTTCCTTCAATTCCTTCGTCTCGAGGTTTGGAACCTCCTGCTGGATTGCATCAAAGCTCATGGGCGACGATTAGCAGGAATTCCTCCGCCCGCAATGCCGCAGACTGTCGTGATCTCGCGGTCTGCTCACTTCCCGATGCACCAGAGCTTCTCGCTCGTGCGGATGAAGAGATTCCCGTCGCTCACGGCAATAGTGCTGCGCGTGGCGTCGCCGCCGCCCATGGAAGTCGTGAAGATCACTTTGCCGTCGGCGAGGTTCTGCACCACGGCGGTGGCGCGCTCGCCGATGTTGTAGATTTTTCCGTCGGCGATGGTGGGCGAGGCGCGGAAAATCTCACTGCCCTTCGCGCTGCGATCGAGGCCGAAGGATTCCTGCCAGACTTTCGTGCCGGTCTTCGCGTCGAGGCAGGTCATCACCTGTTTGTCGCCGTTGAAGACGTAGAATTTTCCGCCGTGCGCCGCGGGCGTGCAGGTGTCGGGCGTGTTCTTTTCGTCGAAGGTCCACGCACGGTTTTTTTCGGTGATGTCGCCGGTCGCATCCATGCGGTAGCCGATCGCCGCGCTCTGCTTCGGGCCGCAGACCAGTGCGATATTTTCCGATACGACTGCGCTCGGGACGAGGCGCATGAAGCCGCCGCCGCTCAGCCCTTTTTTGTTATTGATGCCGCCGCCGCGCCACAACTCTGCGCCAGTCTCGGGATCGTGGCCGGTGAGGTAGTCGCCGCCGGCGATGAGGAGCTGCGCCTTACCTCCGGGGCCGCCGACGGTGTGCGGGATGACGGTCGCGTAGGTCTCCTGCGTCTCCTGCTCGGCGTCGGTCGGGCGGATGTGTTTCCAGAGCGTCTTGCCGGTCTTCGGATCGAGCGCGAGGAGGTAGCTTTCGCGCGGGCCTTTGTCGGCGTCTTCGATGCCGGGGTAGCTGCCGTCCGCAGGCGTGCGCTGGAGGACGAGCACATACAATTTTCCGCCGAAGAGCGTCGGGCTGCTGCCATAGACCCAGTTGATGTTGAACTTGCCGTAGTCCTTCGCGAGGTCGCGCTTCCAGATTTCCTTGCCGGAAAAATCAAACGCTGCGAGCTGCCCGGTGCCGACGATCGTCCACACGGTTTCTCCGTCGGTGACGGGCGAGGGCGAGGTGCTGTTGCCGCGGCCCTTCGCGAGCGCGCCGCCGGCGATATTTTGCTTCCATGCGACCTTGCCGGTCTTGCGATCCACGGCGATGAGCCACTGCTTGTTCTCCGGGTCGGGGCTCATCACGAAGACCAGCCCGCCCGAGACGATCGGCGTCGCGCCGCTGATGCCCGGCAGATCGAGCGACCACTTCACGCCCTCCGTCTGGCTCCACTTCGATGGCAGATTTTTCTCCGGCGAAGTGCCGTTGAACTCCGGCCCGCGCCATTGCTGCCAGTCGCCGGCAAAGGCGCTGGCGGCGGAGATGACAACGAAGGATGCGATGGTGCGGAGTTTCATGGGTGTGGGAAAAGTGGGCGTGTGCGGTTCAGTGGTTCAGGATGAACCACGGGGGTGATGCACGCTTGGAGTGTGAGCCGGAAGTCTATTTGCGCCGTCGTGAAATCTTGCACGGAGAAAGGTGCGGATTTCAGGATTTTCGGCCTGCGACCTCGCTTCATCCGCTGAGATGCGGTTGCAGATTTCACCTGCCTTTTCCGACGGAACTGCGGACAGGATTGTCCGCGTCACGGGGCGCGCTCACCCGCCCGGCGGCGGCGGGGGCGGGGGCGTGGGCGTGGGCTGCGGCGTGCCCGACGGCGTGGGTGTCGGCGTGGGTGTCGGCGTGGGTGTCGGCGTGCCTCGACCGCCTCCGCCTGTACCGCCTCCGGGGTCTGGTGTGGGGACTGGCGTGGGCGTGGGGATTGGCGTGGGCGTGGGGATTGGCGTGGGCGTGGGCACTGGCGTGGGCTCTGGCGTGGGCGTGGGCATTGGCGAAACGACGCCCGAGGGGCTGAAGCGCCGAGCGCCGATGATGCGGAATTTGTAAAAACGATCGAGCGTGGCGTCGGCGTTCGTTGCGAAGTCAGGCAGCGTCGTGTCGCCGGTGTCCACGTAGCGCTCGATGGCCGCGGAGCCGCGGTATTCGGAAGCGATGGTGTCCGAGTCCTCGTTCCACACGGCCTGATCCGCAGGGCTCGAGGACTTGCGCTTCTTCAACGCCTGCACGCGCATGTGGACGGTGAAGGAATTCGACTTCGTGGTGACGCGGGAATGGATCTGGCCGTACGGGACTTCGCGGGCGTTGTCGCCTGTGAGTGCGTAGTCCTTCCACCAGCCGTTGCGGACGGCGGCGAGGGTCGTGCCTTTTGGGACGAGTTGCATGTCGCAGATCTCGGAGGCGGCGCGGAACATCCCGCCCTTCGTCGGATCGTCGAAGCGCTCGTCGAATGCCTTGAGTGTCTCGGACACGTCCACCGGTTTGCGGAGGCTCGTGGGATAGATCTTTGGAAGGCCCGCTGGACTCGGAATGGCGGTGATGCGCATGGACTTCAGCACGCCGTGCAGGGCGGTCGCGCGGCGGATGTAGGTGAATGGCGCGAGCTGGTAGTTGAGGTTGATTTTTCCGGCGGTGGAACATGGCTCGCTGATCGCATAGGGCTCGACGATGGGCATGGTGAAGAAATCGAGGAATGCGTGGTCGGCCGGCTCGTTGGCGGACTTTTTTGCAAAGCCGGGATGGTCGGCGCCTGCGGCGGGATTCGGGCAGAAGAGCAACGTGCGCCACGGTTGGACGGGGTTCATCGCGGAGCCGACGGGGAGCGAGCCGAAGATGACGGGGGAATGCACCTGGCGGTTTGGAGTGATGCTTACGGTGGCCCACGTCAACGAATCGCTGGTGCTGGAGCCGCCGAAGTCGTTGGGATTGTTCACGTAGCAGCCGTCCTCATGTCCGCTCGGTCCATTGTCCCAGTCGCCGAGTTTACCGTTGGTGAGCACGGCGGCCTTTGTGCCGCGCGCGGCGATCGGGTCGCCTCTGCTTCCCGCCGGTGTGCCGTCGCGGCCGTCGAAAAGATTCGCGTGGATTCTTCCGAGGAAGAGCCGTCCACTGGCCTTATCGCCATTGCGGAGGCTGTGGACGATCGGCTCCGTGGTGGAATCATAGCCGTCATCCGCTCCCTCCGTCCCGGCAAACCCGGCGTAGAAATCCGCAGGAACGACCTTTTGCGCGGCGACGATCCGCAGGTCGCCACCGGTGGGGCCTTTGGGATCCACCTGAAGGCTGCGGACGGTGTCGGCGGCGTTCACGAGGTTGAATGTTGAGGGGCCGATCCGGGTGTTGAAGTCCTTGTGCTGCTTCGTAGCCGCACTTGGGCTTCGCGGGAGCGGCCAGATACCGGACGGAAAGTCGAGATTGACGGTCTGCACGAGCGTGTCGGCAGCCGGTGCGGTCGCGTAGCCAGCGTGGATTTCCACGGTGACTTTGCCGCCGCTGAACTCAAACTTCCCGTCGTTTTCATTCGGGTCGATCGGGATATCGTCGCTGACAAACGGGTAGTCGAATTCCTCGTGAAACGTCGTCGTGCCGGAGGGCGGGATCCTCTTGGTCCCGTCCTTCTCTATCCCTGGAACCGCAGATGGAAAGCGCCGCGGATCCCAATCCCCACCCCAGTAGCGGAACGCGGCAAAAATGCCCACGTAGGCCCTGTTGCCCGCGTAGCCGCTGCCGTAGCCGCAGCGCGAGGTGATGAGGTTGGAGCGGGGCTTGGTGGTGTTCCGAAAAGCGTTCGGTGTATTGTTAATCGTGAATCCCTCCAACCCCTTCACGACGTAGCGGACGAGTGGGCTCACGTACCACGACTGCGACGTGGGAGTGAAGGGCTGTAGTACGAGCACCACACGCATCTTGTTGGGTGTCGTGCTCGTTGCGCTGGAGGCATCATAGAAAATAAGCGACGCCTCCGTGATCGTGGGGAATCGCCCAAAGCCCTTCGTCCCCGCGCCCGGCGTGCCTGAAGGCGGGACGAGCGACACGACCTGGCTCTCGCCGCTCACAGACTCCTGTGACAAGCGTGGAGGTGCATATTCGTATTCATCGTTCAGATCGTTCGAGTAGGTATTCGTCCCCATGCGGATGAGGTCCACCATTTCCGTTAGGATCTGGTCGCGGGCAGCCGCCGGGTATTTCGTCGTGAGCTTGCCGCCGAGCCCGGGAATCTCCTCGTTGGTGAGGCGCTGGAGATACTTGTAGAGGTCTTGGTTGCGCGGGATATTCTGCCAGTCGAGCGTCGGGCTCTGGCTGCTCGGTGGCTCGTAGCCGAACTGGGGCAACTGCTTGAATGGCAAGTCCTTATGAGTCAAGCGGTTGTTCACCTGTTCTCGCAGATAGATGCTGTATCGTTGAAAATAGTAAGGGAAGCCGTTTGCCGTGCCGCAGAAGGCTAGCAACTCGTCCTTCGCATTTCGCGCGGTGGCCGGAAACCCACCTGTTTTTCCGCGGTTCGGATCCAACTTTTGCTGGGGTTGCCAGAGCATTATGCGCGGCGTGTTGAACGCGGTCACCTCCGCGGAGCGCGCATTCGTCGTGAGGAAAAATTTCGCGCGCTGGATGTCCGCGGCAGGGAGCCGCCCCGCGGTGGGTCGCTCCAAGTAAACAGGATCCGGCGCCTTGTCCGCGAAGGCCAGCTCGTCCACACTCGCATAAAGCCGCTCGCGATCCACTGTGATGGCCGCCGGATTCGCTCCCTCGAACGCGGTGGCGACCGTCCCGCCCTTCGAGCCCCCGACGCTGATGCGGGGAACCATCGCGTAGTAATTTGAAAACGCCCCGTCGTAATTCGCCGCGGTGATCGTGTCGCCATTCGGAACCCGATATGCGGCGAGAAATCCGAACACGGGGCTCAGGCACGTCATCGCGGGATGGCCGGGATAGCGCTGGTATTCGCCTTTCACCGGCATCCGAGCGTCGAGCTCATTTTCGTAGAAATTATTAACTCCGTTAATCGGAGTTGCAGGCGGAGGTGTCTCGGGGCCCACCGCGTACGCGCGATCCCAGTACGTGCCCTCGCTGTTCACGTTGATATTCAGTTTTGAAGTCTCGTCGTCCGTCCAGAATGCGATGCGCCCTGTGATCGGATTTTCCGCCGATGGTTTGCTCGGGTCGCCGTTCGTCAGGCTCGCCCAATTTGCTTCCACGCCTCCCCTCCCGATGCCGGTCGGCGAAGTGAGCCGTCCGTCGCGCAGCACGTAGATCCACTGCACCGGCATCGGCGCGGGATTTGCGGTGACGCCCGGCCTGGTCACCAGCGTGGGATCGTAATCATTCGAGAGCGTCGGACGTCCGCCCGACTGCGTTCCACCAAAGCCCGGCACGTTTTTCAGATCGAATCCCTCCACGCCGTCCTGTGTCGCCGCCGTGCCTCCAGTGGGCGAGAGCCCCGAGGGATCGAGGATGGGATAGCTCGCCGTCACTTTTTCCGAGCTGCCCTTGAGCGTGATGCCGCCTTTCGGATCGCCCACGAGCAGCGGCGCATTCAGGTCCGTGAAAAGCGCGGGCTGGTTGACCCAGTTCGGCGGCACCTCGGTGGCGAGGTTCGCCGATGCGACCCACTCCGAGCCCGGTGCCGTGACCATCGTGGGGGAGGAATAGAGCTTGAATGCGCGCCCCGGATTTCCAGTCGCATCGTAGGTGCGGATCATCCCCGGCTGTGTGGCGAAAGTCAGCCGTTTGCCGCTCCCTTTCGAGCTCGCCGACGTCGCGGGCACCTCCCAGCTTTGTGTCGCATCCGAGATTTGGCCGATGACGACATTTGTTGCCACGTCCGCGAGTTGTTTCACGACCATCCCCGACTCGTAGCTCGACACCTCGCGCCGCGCGCCCGCGGAGGAGGAGAAGAAACCCACGATCACTGTGGAGATGAGCAGTACGAAGGCGAGCACCAGCAGGAGTGCGACGGCTCGCTTGGAACGAGGCTTGATGG
>BJFP01000096.1 GCA_014189875.1 Verrucomicrobiota bacterium
GATCATCGCGGCACCATCCGTGTGGCGCGCAGAATTCCAGCAGGTGGAGCAGCTCAGCATGGGCGGGTGATGGAAATGAGTGTCAGGGGTTTTGTAAATGGAAGCACGGGCTGCGAATTGGGCAACCGCAGTGTCGCGGCGCGAAGTCACGCGCGCTGCGGGGACGGAAGCGGGAAGCGTGCGGCGGCGCAATCCGCAATCGGGCGCGCTGCTCCGGCGTTGGATGTTAAAAGGTTAACGTTGGACGTTGAGCCCCGCGCAGCGGCACAGCGTTTTCACGACGCACATCAATATTCGGAAGGCGCCTGCGGCGGGCCAAACGTCTAACTTTTCGTGCTTATCCGGTTGCCTGACACGCTGCGAAGAACAGACTCTTTGGAAGGCAGGAAGGCGGGAAAAATGTGCAGGAAACGATCCTTTTCTGCCTTCCTGCCTTCCAAATCTGCTTTGTGTCAAGCAACCGGATATGCAGGTAACTTTTAACATCCAACGCGCGCCGCTCAGTGCGCCCAGGTGATCAGCCGCAGCTCATGCTCCTGCGTGAGGTTCGGATGCGTGGGGATGACGCGCACGCTCAGGCCGTAGCTGCCGCTCTCGCGCGCCGGAATCGCGCCGGCGAACCGGAACGCCCCGTTCCCCAGCTTCTCGACCTGCTTGAGATCGATCGTCACGGGCTGTGATATCGCTCCGTTGCTCGCCTCGCCGATGAGCGCCTGCACGCGCACGAATTCCGGCGCAATCGGCCCGAGCGACGTGCGCACGCTGACTTCGACCTTGTCGCCGACGGTCACATTCGTCCCGTTGCCGGTGTGGATGACGACTTCCGAGAGCTTCACGTGCGGCCACTCGCGGCGGATCTTGTCCTTCCATCGGGCGAGTTCCACGGACTTTGTGCAGGAGTCTGCGACCAGTGTCGCGTGCGCCGCGGCAGCGGGCGCGTAGAGGCGTTCGGTGTATTCCTTCACCATGCGGTGCGTGTTGAAGACCGGCACGATCGTGCGGATGGATTCGCGCATGAGATTGATCCACGCGATCGGAAGCCGTCCGTCGGGCTTCGCGTAATAGAGCGGCAGGATCTGCGTCTCGAGCACATGGAAGAGGCTGTGGACATCCACCTCGTCCTCGTAAGCCGGCTCAGGCGGGATCGTGCTCTCGGGGATTTCCGGGCCGATGGCCCAGCCATTCTTGCCCGTGTGCGCCTCACACCACCAGCCGTCGAGGACGCTGAGGTTCAGGCCGCCGCTCGGTGGCAATTTCATGCCGCTCGTGCCGCTCGCTTCGAGCGGGCGGCGCGGATTGTTCAGCCAGAGGTCCACGCCCTGATAGAGGCGGCGGCCTACGTAGTGATCGTAGTCCTCGATGAAGACGATGCGCCCCTCGAATTCCGGCATCCGGCTGAAGCGATACACGTCCTGGATGAACCGCTTCCCCGGCTCGTCCTTCGGGTGCGCCTTTCCGGCGAAGACAAACTGAACAGGCCGATCAGCGTTGTTCAGCAGCCGCTTCAGCCGCTCGATGTCGCTGAAGAGCAGCGTCGCGCGCTTGTAGGTCGCAAAGCGCCGCGCGAAGCCGATCGTGAGCACCTCGGGATTCAGCATGGCCGGGATCGCACGCAGCCTCTCGGGCGTCTCGCCGAGACGGACCCACTGGTCGCGCGTGCGTGCGCGGATGAAATCAATCGTGCGTCGCTTCTGATTTTGGTGCGTGTTCCAGATCTCCTCGTCGGGAATATCCTGCACCTTGCGCCAGAAATCCCGATCCGTGAGATGCTCCTCCCAGTCCGGCATGTAGCGGTCGTAGAGCCGCACAAAGTCCGGCGCCATCCACGTCTTCGTGTGGATGCCGTTCGTCACGCTCGTGATCGGCACCTCGTCCTCCGGCACTCCGTCCCACACATGCTTCCACAGCCCCTGCGACACATGCCCGTGAAGCTTGGAGACGCCGTTCGCGTGGCGGCTCGTGCGCAGTGCGAGGATCGTCATGCTGAACGGCTCCGAGGGATCAACGCGCGTCTGGCCGAAGCTCGCGAAGGTCTCAAAGTCAATTTTCACCGACGCGGGATAGTCGCCGAAATATTTCCGCATCAGATCGAGCGGGAACGCATCGTTCCCCGCGGGCACGGGCGTGTGCGTCGTGAATACATTGCCTGAGGCCGAGGCCTGCAGCGCGGAGTAAAAATCGAGGCCGTCCTCCTGCACGCGACGGCGGATTCTTTCCAGCGAGATGAATGCCGCGTGCCCCTCGTTCATGTGATACACGGCGGGCTTGATGCCGAGCGCGCTCAGCGCGTGGATGCCGCCGATGCCAAGGATGATCTCCTGCTTGATCCGCATCTCGTGATCGCCGCCATAGAGCTGCGCGGTGATATCGCGATCCTCCGGCGTGTTCTCCGCCCCGCTCGTGTCGAGCAGGTAGAGCGTGATGCGCCCGACCGCGAGCTGCCACACGCGCACGCGCACCCAGCGGTCCAGGATTTTGACACCGAGCGTGAGGTGCTTCTTCTCCGCATCGAGCACCGGCTGCACGGCGAGGTGCGAGAAATTCTGGTTCAGCGCGAGGCTGTCCTGCCAGCCCTCCTTGTTGATCTGCTGCTTGAAGTACCCGTGCCGGTACAGGAGCGAGATCGCCACGAAGGGCAGATCCAGATCGCTCGCCGACTTGCAATGGTCGCCCGAGAGGATGCCGAGGCCGCCCGAGTAATTCGGGAACGACTCGTGGAACCCGAACTCCGCCGAGAAATACGCCACGGGGCCGCCGAGCGCCGCAGCCTTGTCCGTCTTTCCCCACGTGTCCTTGCGCGTCATGTAGGCGTCGAACTTCTCCAGCACGGCCTTCATATTGCGCAAGAAATCATCGCTCCCCGCGAGCTCTTCGAGCCGCGCCTGGCGGCTGAGCTGGAGCATCCGCACGGGGTTGTGGTTCGTCGTGTGCCAGATCACCGGATCGATCTCGCGGAAGAGCGCCCGCGCCGTCGGCTCCCACGTCCACCACAGGTTGAGCGCCAGCCTCCTCATCGGTTCGAGATTGGCCGGGAGTTTCGGAACGACGTTATATGTATGGATCGGCTGCATATTTCCCTTTCTTTGGCTGCTGTTTTTCGGACGTCCATTCGGGGAAAGGGAACAGCGCGGGACGCTATCGGCCCGTGCGATGAGGGCAAGAAACTTTCTGCCGCAGATGAATTCCGCAGCGGCGCTACACCGTCCGCAGATGGATCCGCTCCGCCTGGCACGAACCGATCATGCGGAGCGCCGCGCGCAGCACCGCGCCGAGTTCGCGCACGGGCGGCAGGGATTTTCCGGCGACGAGGATGCGGTTCGTGAAATCATCGAAGCTCACGATCCGCGCCTTGCCGAAAATGCGCGCGATTCGCCGCACTTCACTGAGCCAGACTCCGCCCGCGGGCGGCATGAGATTGAACACCGCGATGCCGCCGCGCGCCAGCCGGTCGCGCATGAGCGGCGGCAGCACATCCCAAGTGATCGGGGGTTTGAAAACATCGCCTCCCTCCGGCACCGAAAGATCCTCGACGAGCAGATCGAAATCCGCCGGATGCACGCGCAGCCATTTCACGGCGTCGGCCTTTTTCCAGTTCACGCGCCGCACCCACTTCGGGCAGTGCCAGCGGAAGAGATCCCAGCCCGTGCGATCGAGATCCACCGCCTCCACCTTCGTCTCCACCCCGAGCGCGCACAGCGGCGCCTGCATCCCGCCGCCGGCAAATCCGAGCACACCGATCCGCCCCTCGGGCTTCAGCACTTTGATGAGCGCCGCGAGCACATCGGCCACGCTGTGCGTCGGCCCAGGCGAGGCGCGCAGTTCGGTGATGACCACTCCATGCTGGCTCATGCGCAGGCCGTGCTCGGTCTTGGTGATGTTCATTTCCGAGAGCATCGGACATCCGGCACCCGGCGTGCAACATCGAGCGCACACAGCCCGATCATAATCCTAATCCTCCGTTGCCCGTGTAAAGAGACCACGGGGAGAATTAGGATGAGGATTAAGATTCAGAGAGAACCGGATACCGCCGTGAAATGGTGTTGATCCACCCGCATCGCTCGGACATGCAGTGCGTCCCTTTTTTATCGCAAGAAATAAAACCGGCACGAATCCTCCCGCACTCACCCACTCCACGCTCATGAAACGCACGACTCCCGCCATCCTCGCCATTATGATCGCCGTCCCCACGCTCGCCACCGCCGCGATGGACTTCGTGAAGGACGTGCAGCCGATCCTCGAATTCAACTGCGTGCGCTGCCACAATCCGAAATCCACGGACGTGGAAAAAAATGACGCGCCCCTGCTCCACACCAAAGCGGAAGCCATCCGCGGAAAACGAATCGTCCCCGGCGACGCAACGAAGAGCAAAGTGTACACGACCACCCAGCTTGCCGACGACGACGACAAGCTCATGCCACCGTCTGCGGAGATCAAAAAGGGATCGAGCGCGCGCCTGACGAAGGCAGAGGCCGAGACACTCAAAACGTGGATCAACGAGGGCGCGAAGTGGCCCGATGGCGTGACTTTGGTCGCGCGTAAGAAAGAGACGAAGGTGGACAACGCGGCGGAAGCGCTCGTGGTCGCGGAGATCGCAAAGCGCATCGGCGAAAACTCGAAGGAAAAGACCGAGGCCGAGATGAAGCCCTACACCACGACGATTCTCGGGACGGAAGTGAGCTTCGACATGGTGCCGATTCCCGGCGGGAAATTCAAGATGGGCAGCCCCGAAAACGAGAAGGGCCGCGGCGCGGACGAAGGCCCGCAGCGCGAAGTGGAGATTGCACCTTTCTGGATGGAGAAGTGCGAGGTGACGTGGAATGAATTCCAGCTCTTCATGTATCCCGAGGAGGAGAAAAAGGCGCGCGTATCGAAGAACCTCGCGCCCGAACTGAACAAGCTGACCGACGCCGTCACGCACCCGACGCAGCCTTACGTCGAGATGAGCTTCGGCATGGGCACGGACGGCTACCCGGCGATCTCGATGACGCAGCACATGGCGAACAAATACTGCCAGTGGCTGAGCGCGAAGACGGGCCACTTTTACCGCCTGCCCACCGAGGCCGAATGGGAATACGCCGCACGCGCGGGCACGACGACCGCCTACTTCTGGGGCGACGACGCGTCGCAGATCGGCCAGTACTGCTGGTGGGAAAAGAACAGCGACTTCAAGTACCAGAAGGTCGGCAAGAAAAAGCCGAACCCGTGGGGACTCTACGACATCCTCGGCAATGTGGCCGAGTGGACGCTCGATCAGTACGACCCCGAGTTTTACAAAAAGGCCCCGGGCGCAAATCCATGGAACAAGGCGACGAAGCCCTATCCGCACGTCGCGCGCGGCGGAGCGTGGGACGCCGAGAAGCCCGAAATGCTCCGCGCCGCAGCGCGCCGCGCGTCCTCGGCGGAATGGAAGCGCCAGGATCCTCAGCTCCCGAAGAGCATCTGGTTCCACACCGATGCGCAGTTCCTCGGCTTCCGAGTCGTCCGCCCGCTGAAAACTCCGACGCCCGCAGAGATGCAGGCGTATTGGAACAATGGCGTGGAGAAGGATGACGCGCGGCTGAACAAGGCGGACTAGCCCGCATCCGTCCGCACATCCGCGTTTCTTTGATCTGAAAGTGAATAAGAAAACGCCAATGCGAAAGCTGCTCATCGCGGCTGCACTGGCCCTTTGCGCTTTCGTGATCGCGATGCTCGCGATTGTGGTGAGCGGACTGCGCGATGACATCGCCCGCTCGGACGTTGCCCTCGTGCTTGGCAACAAGGTCGAGCTGGATGGCACGCCCTCACCGCGACTTCGCGCCCGACTGGATCGAACGCTGGAGCTTTTCCGTGCCGGATTTTTTCCGTCCATCATCGTCAGCGGAGGAACCGGCAAGGAGGGCTTCGACGAAGCTGCCGTGATGCGCGACTATCTCATCGCGCACGGCGTGCCCGCCAGCGCGATGATCACCGACAGCCACGGAGAAACAACTTTCGCGAGCGCGGTGAACACGGCGCGAATCGCGAAGGAACACGGATTCAAGAGCGTGTTTACAGTGACCCAGTATTTCCACGTTCCGAGGGCGCGGCTCGCGCTGCGGCGCTGCAACATCACCGAGATCCATTCGGCACATGCCCGCTTTTTTGAATGGCGCGACATATTCTCCGTCCCGCGCGACACAGTCGGCTACGGCAGTTACCTGTTCCGCCATCACGAGTGAGTCTGCACGGCTTCGGTTGCCATCGCGGGATGCCCGCGTTACGCTGCACGTTCGATGACCGCGACGATTGATCCACAGACCAGCATGGGCGAACTCCTTTCGCTCTTTCCCGGGGCGCAGCGTGCGCTCTTCCGAAGCTATCACATCGGCGGCTGCTCGAGCTGCGGGTTCAATCCCGCCGAGACGCTCGCGCAGGTGTGCATGCGGAACAACAACCTCGCGGTGGACGAAGTCGCGCAGACGATTCTTTCCGCACACGAGGCAGATGAGAAAATGCGGATCGCTCCGACGGAGGCCGCAGAGCTGGTGAAGGCTGGCAAGGCACGGCTCATTGATGTGCGTTCACGCGAGGAATGGGACGCGACGCACATCGAGGGCAGCACATTTTTCACGCAGGAACTCATGCACTCCCTCGGCGGACTGCCGAAGGACGAGCTGCTGGTATTCGTCTGCCACCACGGCGTGAAGAGCATGGATGCGGCGGCGTATTTCCTCGGGCACGGGCTGGAAAATGTGCGTGTGCTGCGCGGCGGCATTGATTCGTGGAGCTGCGACGTGGACCCGAACCTCCCGCGATACGAACTGGAATGAGCGACGACCTCCGGCAGAAGATCGAAAACGCAATCGCGGAACCGAAGAATCTCGGCGAGATGCAGAATGCCGACGCGGTCGGCACGGCAGGCAGCGCGGACTGCGGCGACATGCTGCGGATGTGGATCAAGTTTCGCGAGGAGAACGGCAAGAAGGTGATCGATCGCGCGACGTTTCAGACATTCGGCTGCGAGACAGCCATCGCGGTCGCGAGCCTCGCGACGCAGCTCATCCAGGGCAAGACGCCCGAGGAGGCGATGGCGATGGATGGCGAAGCGCTGAGCGCGCAGCTCGGCCCCCTGCCCCCGATGCGCATCCATTGTGCGCAGCTCGTCGAAGGCGCGCTGCGGCAGGCGCTCGGCGGCGTGCCGACGCCGAAGCCGGCGGAGACTGTTAAGCTTTTAACACCATCGCCCGCGCTGGCGAATGCGCCGACGCTGATGGACAGCTTTTCCCCCGCGAAGGACGGCGCGCAGAAAACCGTCCGCGTCATTTTGAAACCCAAGACCGAATAGCACCGAACACGAATTTTATGGAAGACCACACCGGCCCGAAAATCCTCACACGCGACTGCCAGGCGATCCGCATTCCGAGCGGCGAGACGTTCATGCTGCAGAAGGACACGATGGTCACCGTCACGCAGGCGCTTGGCGGGAGCTTCACGATCGCGACCGCGCAGGGGCTCGCACGCATCACGGATGAGAATGCGGACGCGCTCGGAATCACGATTGCGCCTAAGCCCGCTGAGACGGAGGTGAGCACCGAGAAGGTGGACGAGCAGGCCGTCTGGCAGCAGCTCCGCACCTGCTATGATCCGGAGATTCCCGTGAACATCGTGGACCTCGGGCTCGTGTATGACTGCACCGTCGAGCAGCCGGAGAATTCGCCCGCGAAGGTGACCGTGAAAATGACGCTGACCGCGCCCGGCTGCGGCATGGGCCCGACAATCGCGGCGGAAGCGAAGGCGAAGATCGAGAATGTCGCCGGCGTCGCCGAGGCGATGGTGGAACTCGTGTGGGATCCGGCGTGGAACCAGGCGATGATTTCCGAGGCGGGGAAAATGAAACTCGGGCTGATCTGACGCGTGCGCCTCTTTGCCATCGCATGTTTCGCAGTCGCATTTTTCTACGGCTGGACGGCCGTGGACGCGATGCGCAGCGGAGTCGCACAGCCGCTCGGCGGCACATCCAGCGTAGAGCAGCGGCGCGATGATCCGGGGTCAAAATTTGCGCGGTTCGTGCTCGGGCGCTGGCTGTGCGCGGGCGGCTTCGCCGCGCTCGGCGGTGTGATGTTCGTGTTCGCTGGACGCCTCGAAAGGGCGGAGGACGATGCACAAAAATAGCGTGCGCGAAGTGTGGTTCATCCGGCACGCGGAGAGCGTGGCGAATGCCGGCGCCCGCACGCGCGAGGCGCCTACGTATCCGCTGAGCGATCTCGGTTTCCGCCAGGCCGCGGAGCTTGCTGTGGCACTGCATGTGGAGCCGGAATTGATTATCACATCGCCGTACATCCGCGCGCAGCAGACGGCGGATTTTGCGATCCGGAAATTTCCCGATGTGCCCGTGGAGGAGTGGCCGGTGCAGGAGGTGCAATACCTCGATCCCGCGCTCTGCACGGACACGACGCAGGACGAGAGGCGTGTGCTTTCCGACGCGTACTGGGAGATCTGCGATCCGCACTTTGCCGCACCGGGCGCGGAATCGTTTGCGGGATTCATCGCGCGCATCGCGGATGCGCTGCACCGGCTCACGCACCGCACGGAGCGCACGGCTTTCATCTTCTGCCACGGACGTGTGATGGATGCGGTCGCGTGGCTGCACCTGTCGCCGCCCGCGACGATGGATGCGGCGGCGATGCGGCGGTTCTTCCATTTCATCCACGGCTTCACCGTGCCGAACTGCGCGATCCTGCCACTGCATTTTCACGCGGACGGTTCGCGCTCGCTCGGGAAGCTCCGGGTGCCGGAGGGCATCGTGGCGGAGAGCGGGGGCCGCACGCCTGCGCACCTCGCAGGATTGTAGCGCCCTTTCCCGCGCGGAGACGGGGCGGTTTTGCAGGGGGAATGTGGCGCAAATCCTGCGTCGCAGGGCAGAGCACGCAACTGCCCAAACGCCTGAACATGCCCGACACGATTCCATATCCGTCCCCAGAAGAGGAAGTCGCGGCACCGTCTCCGCCGGAGGTGCGCACGCCTGCCGCTCCGCCCACGCCACCAGCCGGGGAGCCACCGGAGCCGAAGGGGTTCGTCCCACGCCTCCTTCAGAAAGTGCGACGCTCGCTGGGGCCGAAGCCAATCCGGACCAAGCTGATGTCCATCTCGATGCTTGCGTGCATGACCGCGATCCTCGTCGCCGGGCTTGTCTTCACGGCCTTCGATTTTAGCTCAGCATTTCTCACCACCCGCAGCCGGCTGAAATCGCTCGCGCGCGTCACCGCCGAGAACACCCGCGGACCGCTCACACAAGATTCTGCGGAGGATCTCATCTCCGCACTGAACGGCGTGATGGATCACCCGAATGTGACCGGCGCAGCGATCTACCTCGCGGACGGACGCGCTGTCGCACGGCCCACAAAAAAGACGGACTTTTCGCTCCCCGCGATGATCCCCGCAGACGTCTCGCCCGGCACCCACTTCAGCTTCGCGGGCATGAGGCAATATCATCCGATCATACAGAATGGGCAGAGAGCGGGCATGCTCGCGATCGAGGTCGGGGTCTCCCAGCTCTGGCCGGCTCTGCGCTTCTCCGCGCTGGTCGGGACCGGCATCCTCATCCTCGCCGCCGCTGTCGCAATGGGCATGCTCGGGCGCTTCCATGGCATGATCTCCGGCCCGATCACCGAGCTGGCACAATTCGCGGAATCGGCCGCGAAGGATTGCAACTACTCGGTGCGTGCGGAGAAGCGGAGCGAGGACGAGGTGGGGTATCTCGCGGATTCGTTCAACGGCATGCTCGCGGAAATCGAGGATCGGGACGCGGCGCTGCTTCAGGCGAAGGTGGATCTCGAGTCAAACGTGAAAGTTCGCACGACGCAGCTCGAGGGCGAAGTCCTCGAACGCAGGCAGGCGGAGGAGGCCATGAAGGACTCCGAACACCGCTACCGGAACCTGTTTGAAAACAACCCTATGCCGATGTGGGTGATGGATCTGGAGACGCTCGACTTCATCGCGGTGAACAATGCCGCCGTGCGGCACTACGGTTACAGCCACTCGGAATTCCGCCAGCTTTCGCTGCCCGCGATCACGAAGGGTGCCGATCCGCTCGACGTGGAGCGCGCGTTCCGCACGAGCCAGAAATCTTTCGACGCAGGCGAGTGGAAGCACAAGCTGCGCGGCGGCGACGTCATCGAGGTGCACCTCACAGCACACGCGATCGTCTTCTCCGGCAAGGTCGCGAAAATCGTGCTGGCCAACGACGTGACCGAACGCAACCGGGCGCAGCGGCAGATCGCCGACATGCACCAGAAGCTCATGGACGCCTCGCGGGCCGCAGGCATGGCCGAGGTGGCCACGGGCGTGCTGCACAATGTCGGCAACGTGCTCAACAGCGTGAACGTCTCCACCAACGTCCTCGCTGACAGCGTCCGCAAATCGAAGGCCGCGAGCATCCGCAAGGTCGCGGATCTTCTCGAGGCGAACAAGGGCGACCTCCCGGCATTCTTCAGCGCGGGAGGCAAGGGCCAGATGGTGCCCGGGTATCTCGCGACACTCGCGCAGCAGCTCGATACGGAGCAGGAGGGGCGCCTCGCCGAAATCGAGCAGCTCGCGAAGAACGTCGCCCACATCAAGGACATCGTCGCGATGCAGCAGGATTACGCGAAGGTCACCGGTGTCATGGAGGATTTCGCGCCGCGCGCGCTCATTGACGAGGCGCTGCGCATGACCGGCGCGGACCTCCAGTCATCGTCGGTGAAAGTCGAGGTGGCCTGCCCCGAAACCCTTCCGCATGTGACGACGGACCGGCACAAGGTGCTGCAGATCCTCGTGAACCTGATCACGAATGCGCAGCAGGCGATGGACGGGACGCCGCTTGAAAATCGCACACTCGACATCACCGTGGCGCCAGACAGCGCCGGGCACGCCGCCATCGCGATCCGCGACACCGGCTGCGGCATCGCGGAGGAAAATCTCGCGCGGGTCTTCAATCACGGCTTCACGACGAAACCGACCGGCCACGGCTTCGGCCTCCACAGCGCTGCAAACGCCGCGACGGAAATCGGCGGCAGCCTCACGGGCGCGAGCGACGGACCGGGCAGAGGCGCTGTTTTCACACTCACGCTGCCGCTCACGATGGCGGGCACCATCCAGAAAGCCGCATGAACACTCCCAAAAAAGCCGGCAACCGCCGCATCCTGATCATTGACGACAACCGCGCGATCCACTCGGACTTCGGGAAGATCCTCCGGGTCGCCGATGCGGAAAACCCCGCGCTCGCCGCGATGGAAGACACGCTCTTCGGCAAAGCGCCGCCAGCGCCGGCCAGCCAATTCGAACTCGCCTCCGCATTCCAGGGCCGCGAAGGATTCGACCTGGTGAAGCGCGCGGAACATGACGGCCATCCGTTCGCAGTCGCATTTGTGGACGTGCGGATGCCGCCGGGCTGGGACGGCGTCGAGACCATCCGGCAAATCTGGCAGATCTCGCAAAACCTCCAGACGGTGATCTGCACCGCATTTTCCGACTATTCGTGGGAGCAGATCGTCGGCATGCTCGGGAAGCGGGACAACCTCTTCCTCATCCGAAAGCCGTTCGACCCGACGGCGGTGAGGCAGTTGGCATTCCGCCTCAGCGAACGGTGGAACGCGCAACAGGCCGCGTGACGCAGACGATGGCTCAGTTCTCAGTTCTCAGTTCTCAGACAAGGCGCGCGTTTCTTCTGAGCACCGAGCACTGAGCACTTTCCCCTCCCCGCCACGCCCTACTTCGCCGCCAGCAGCCCCTCGAAGTCGAAGTCCACATGGGTGGATTCGAATTTCGGATAGATGAACCGGCTCGCCGGGACGTTCTCTTTTGAGACGCCGCATGCGGTCGCGAGGCCGGCGGCCTTGAGGTGCTCGAGCGATTCGTGGAGCAAGGCGGTGCCGATGCCGCGGCTGCGATACTCGGAGAGCACGCACGGGCCGGAGATGAGATGGCTCGGCGCGTCCTCACTCACGTTCAGTGCGGAAGCGGCGATGATGCGCGTGCCGTGCGTGAGCACGAGGCACGGCACCGCGCGGTGAGCAAAGCTCGCGGCAAGCTGCGCCTCGATAAATTCGCGGACGATCCGGATGGAATCGCCCCACGCGGTGTCGAGGCCGAACGCGGTGAAGATGACCTGGTGGACGGTCTTTTCCTCATCGCGCGAGGCGGCGCGGATGTTAAATGCGGAGGGCAGGCGCGATTCGAACGCCGGGAGCTTTGTGAGATCCCAGGCGAACCGCTTCCAACGGACGAGCTTCATGCAGGCACGCTAGCGGCGGGCATTTCGGAAAGCAATCGTCCTCTGCCGATTTCGCCGTGCCGCACGGATTGGTCGTACCAGGAAAGGCTACCCCTCCCAGCGATCATACAGCTCCCGCAGACAGTCGCGGAGATTTGCGCGGTGGCGGTGGAAGAGCGCCTCCGCTTCGCCATCGGGGAGTGCGCCGCCGGTGAGCGACTCGACGAGCCCCTTGATGAGCCTCGGCGAAGTCTCCAGCTCGAGCGCGACGGGCAGGCGGCTCGTGCGGTGAACGGTGACGATGAATCCCGCAGCCTCGCTTGCCGCACCGCGCATGGAGAGCCATTGCCGCGTGGAGAGCTGTTCCGCACCGTCTAGCAGGATGAAGCCCGGCTTTTTCACTTCGCGCAGTTTTTCTGCGAGGCGATCCTTCTCCTTCATGCCGCTCTCGGTCTGGAGCCGGAAAAGCACGGGCTGGAATCCGCGCGCCTCCAGATGCGGGATGATCTGCTCGATGAGCGTGGTCTTCCCCACGCCGTTGCCGCCGACCAGGCTCGCGCACCAGTTCAGTTCCTCGAGCCGCTTCAGCAGCGTGTCCCAGCCCATGCCTGCGGGGAACCGGAACGGGATGGTTTCGAGATGGCAGGTGGCAAATGGATTCGTGCGGGCGCTCACTGCGATGCGGATGTCGTTTCGGAATTGCCGCCGGCCACAAGCGATACCAGACTGATTTTGTTTGGCTGCATGGCATGGCCTTAATGGACACTGCGGCGCATCGCAAGCCAAAGGGCGCAAGGGACGCAGTTCCCAGTGCGCAGTGGCGGGAGCCGGGATCCCGGCTCACCCTGCTTTTAGAGAGGATAAATGAGCGCCGGTCAGATCACGGCGGAAGGAGGCGGGCTGGACATCATGGAGGATCGAGTGAGAAGTGCCGGGCGGGAAGCACACCGAG
>BJFP01000097.1:0-10515 GCA_014189875.1 Verrucomicrobiota bacterium
TAATCCCGTAGCACACACTGTCATGGGTTGAAAGGGCGTGGCAGCTACCACGTCACCCGATGGGAATGCCGGATCAGTGTCCAAATTTGATGAACAAAATGACGATGAAGGCCACGATCACGACGAGCACAACTCCGACCATAATCGCGGGCCAGCGATCCGCGCCAGAGAGGACGGGCCTTTGCTCCGGCACGCACGCGCCCGAGCGCAGCAGCGACTGGTACATCACCTCCTGCGACGAAAAAACGCGATACGCCGTGGCGAATCCCATCGCGCCAAACGCGGGAACCGAGAGCAGGAACAGCATCCCCGCGTCCTTCAGCGCCGCGAGCACTGCGGCGACGCTGTGGTTCCCGCCCTTGCCGACTGCGCTGAACATGACGCCTGCGAAAACTGCTCCGCCGAGCGCGCCGATCACTGCGCCCCGCAGCGCGACCACGGTGCGACCGGGTTTGCGCCGGCGGGACCAGATCCAGAGGAAGAGATCACGTTGCCTGTCATTCATGGCCGGGAGGTTAGCGGACGATCTTGAAAATGGCTACAGCGTCCGCCGGACGCGGCAGCAGGGATTCTTCTGCGGCACCTGTCAGCATCGGCGAATGTGCGAGTGGAGCCGGGCGCGACTTTCCATCTTGAACGCACCCGCCCGCCTCCTACTCTCCGCGCGTCACTTTTCACCTCCGCAACAAAACCTCACGAAAGGAAACGCACTATGGGCCTCATGGACTTCATCAAAGGACAGGTTCTCGAAATCATCGAGTGGACCGACGATTCGCGCGACACGCTCAGCTACCGCTGGCCGGACGACGACAAGGAAATCAAGAACGGCGCGCAGCTCATCGTGCGCGAATCGCAGACGGTGCAGTTCATGTATCTCGGGCAGTTCGCGGACACCTTTGCGCCGGGCAAGCACTCGCTGAAGACGGACAACATCCCGGTGCTCAGCCGCATCGCGGGGTGGAAATACGGGTTCAGTTCGCCGTTCAAGGCGGACGTCTATTACCTGAACACGCGCCTCTTCACCGGCAACAAGTGGGGCACGAGCAACCCAATCATGATGCGGGACAACGATTTTGGAATCGTCCGCATCCGCGCGTTCGGCACGTTCGACTTTCGCATCGTGAATCCGAAGGTGTTCCTGAAGGAAGTCGCGGGCAGCGACCATCATTTCCGGCTCGATGAGTTCAGCGACACCATGCGTTCGCGCATCGTGTCCCTTTTCAGCGAGGCGATCGCGAAGGCGAAAATCCCGGTGCTCGACGTGGCGGCGCGATACAGCGAAGTGGGCGACGCGATTCTGCCGATGCTGAACGCGGCGACCATCCCGAAATACGGCATCGAGTTCG
Source organism: Verrucomicrobiota bacterium (assembly GCA_014189875.1). Classification (GTDB taxonomy): domain Bacteria; phylum Verrucomicrobiota; class Verrucomicrobiia; order Chthoniobacterales; family Chthoniobacteraceae; genus SXWH01. Next base: position 1,347 of record BJFP01000097.1, read on the forward strand.
CCAGCTTCATCCTCGAAAATGTGAGCGTCCCGCCCGAGGTCGAGGCGGCGATCGACAAGCGCAGCTCGATGGCGGCGGTCGGCAATCTGAACGACTACGTGAAATTCCAGATGGCCGAGGGCATGGGCAAAGGCGGCGGTTCGGGCACAGGCGGCGCAGCGGCGGAAATGGCGATGGGTTTTGCAATGGCAAACCAGATGATGAACCAGCCCGGCGGCATCGCAGGCAGCCAGGGGACGCCCGGCGTCGCGGGCCCTGCGCAGGCGGCGGCCCCGGCGGCGGCGGCGATCGAGCTCTTCACGCCCGCGCAGGTCGCGCAGCAGCTCGGTGTGACGGAGGCGGACGTGACGGCGTCGCTCGAAAGCGGCGACATCAAGGGCAAGAAAATCGGCACGGCGTGGCGCATCACGAAGACCGCGCTGAACGATTTCCTCGCGAAGTAACGGGGCCACCACGCTGCCCGCACCCGTGCCCATCGCAGCGAAAAAACGGAAGGCGTCCGCACCGCTGCAGGCGTTCGATTCCGAGGCGCTTTCCGAGGTGGCGACGATGGCGTTGCGCGACGAGAAGGCGGGGGTTTTTCTCTGCCAAGGCGACTCGTTTGCGGTGCTCGATCACATCAACGCGCTGCATCCCGACGGAGTGTTCGACGCGATATTCGCCGACCCGCCGTATTTTCTGAGCAATGGCGGCATGACGTGCAAATCCGGACGCAGAGCGAAGGTGGACAAGGGCGCGTGGGACGAGTCGCGCGGTGCGGAGGGCAACCATGAATTCAACCACGCGTGGATTGCGCGCTGCCAGCGTGCGCTGAGGCCCGATGGCACGATCTGGATCAGCGGCACGCAGCATGTGATCCACAGCGTCGGCTTCGCGCTTCAGCAGCTCGGATTCAAAATGCTGAACACCATCACGTGGGAGAAGCCGAACCCGCCGCCGAACCTTTCGTGCAGGTATTTCACGCACTCGACCGAGACGATCCTGTGGGCGGCGAAAAATGAGCGCAGCCGCCACACGTTCAACTACGCCGCGATGCGCGAGGCGAATGGCGGGAAGCAGATGAAATCCGTCTGGCGCATGAAGGCGCCGCACGGCGCAGAGAAGCGGCACGGACGCCACCCGACGCAGAAGCCGCTCGAACTCATCGAACGCTGCCTGCTCGCCTCGACAAATCCCGGTGATTTCGTGCTCGATCCGTTCCTCGGCAGCGGCACGACCGGCGTCGCGGCGTCGCGCCACGGGCGGAGATTCACCGGCATCGAAATGAACCCGGCGTATCTCGACACGGCGCGCAAACGAGTGTTGGACGAAATCAATGATACCGGCTTTCGATTTTCCAAACCATGAGCGACGAGATCAAGGCGCACCAGAAATTCAGTTGCCCGAGCTGCGGCGCGGAGGCGCAGTGGAATCCGGCGAAGCAGGCGCTGGTCTGCGGATATTGCGGCACCGTCTCGCCGGCGAAGCTCGGCGCGGACGGCACGATTGAGGAGCACGATCTCGCCGAGGCACTGCGTGCAATCGGGCCGGATGATCGCGGCTGGGCGACGGAGAAAAAGTCCGTGAAGTGCCAGAGCTGCCAGGCGATCACGGCGTTCGATCCGAATCACGCCGCGAAGCGGTGCGACTTCTGCGGCTCGGCGGCGATCATTCCCGTGGACGAGCAGTCGCGCGCAATCCGCCCGGACAGCCTGCTTGAGTTCAAGATCGCCGAGACGCAGGTGCGTGAGTCCATCCGGCGGTGGTACGGCTCGCGGTGGTTCGCGCCGAACAAGCTCGGCACCCGCGCGCTCACCGACACGGTGCATGGCATTTATATCCCGTATTGGACGTTCGACGCGCAGGTGAGCGCCGACTGGACGGCGATGTCCGGCGACTACTATTACGAATCGGAATCCTACACCGATTCGCAGGGCAAGCGGCAGACGCGGCAGGTGCGCAAAGTGCGATGGTATCCGTCGAACGGACATGTGGATCATTTCTTCGACGACGAGCTGGTGCCGGCGACGAAGGGCGTCGAGACGAAGCTGCTGAGGGGCGTCGAGCCGTTTCCGACCACAAGTGACCTGAAGCCCTACGATCCGGGATTCCTCAGCGGCTGGGTGGTGGAGCAATACCAGATCGATCTCGTCGCCGCGGCGGAACACGCGCAGTCCTCGATGAACGCGAAGACCCGGCAGCTCTGCGCGCAGCAGGTGCCGGGCGACACGCACCGCGACCTGAATGTGGACGCCGACTTTTCCGCGCAGACCTTCAAGCACATCCTCGTCCCGGTGTGGATGCTTGCTTACACGTACGGGCGCCAGAATTTCCAGGTGGTGATCAACGGCTACACCGGCGCGATCAGCGGGCGGTATCCGAAGAGCTGGATCAAAATCACACTGCTCGTGCTCGCAATCCTCGCGGTCATCGGCGGGATTTACTGGGCGACACAGCGGCAGAGATGATCGCCGGCACACAGCATCCAATCATGGAAACTCTCACCCAATCGCTGCGCGCAGGACACGACCTCGGAGCCGCGCAAGTCCGCGAGGCTGTCGCGTCGCTCATCTCGGAAAGTATTCCCGCTGCGGCGAAGAAGGATTTCCTCCGCGCGCTGCGAGAGAAAGGCGAGACCGCCCTCGAGATCGCAGCGTTTGCCCAGGCCCTGCTCGCGCACGCGCTCACGCCGGACCTCGATCCCGCACGGCTGCCGGGGCCGACGCTCGATGTGTGCGGCACGGGCGGCGACCAGCGCGGATTTTTCAATGTCTCGACCGCGGTCATGTTTGTCGCCGCCGCGTGCGGCGCGTGCGTGATGAAGCACGGCAACCGCTCTGTGACCTCGAAGACCGGCGCGGCGGACGTGCTCGAGGAACTCGGCGTGAAGCTCGAACTCACGCCCGTGCGCCTGCGTCAGTGCCTCGAACAGAACGGCGTCGCATTCGTCTTCGCGCCGGCGTGGCATCCGGCGTTCAAGGTCATCGGCCCCGTGCGCAAGGAACTCGCCGCCGAGGGCACGCCGACGATCTTCAATCTCCTCGGTCCGCTGCTGAATCCCGCGCGGCCGGAGCATCAGCTTGTAGGAATTTTCAGCGCCGCGCTGCTGCCGAAATATGCCGAGGCCTTGCGCATCATCGGCCGCCGCCGCGCGTGGGCTGTGCATGGCGACGGCACGGATGAACTCTCGATCACCGGCGCGAGCGATGTGTGCGCAGTGCAGGACGGCGCGGTCACATCATTCAAAATCACACCCGAGGAATTCGGCCTCGCCCGCTGCGAGCCGGGGACGCTCGTCGGCGGCGAGCGCGAGGAAAATGCACGCATCCTCCTCGCGATCCTCGACGGCACCGAGCGCGGCCCAAAGCGCGACATGGTCCTGCTGAATTCCGCCGCCGCGCTCGTCGTCGCCGGCCTCGCGCGCGACCTCGCCGCCGGCCTCGACCTCGCCCGCAAGGCGCTCGACGGCGGCACAGCGCTTGGGAAATTGCGCGCCCTTCAGGCGTTCCGGTAGGGCGGTTTCAGAAATGGTGCAGCCGCTTTCGCGCGCAAGCGCGCATGGCGCAGGGGGTGCCCTCGCCCCGTGTTTGAGCCTCGGGGCGAGGGCGCCCCGGCTCCTTGCAGGACTGCCGTGTTGACTTCCACGCACCGCCGCGCACACGCTGCGCGGAGAACGTCCCGTATCCAGCATGGCCCAGAAAATCCTCGTCATTGACGATCCACAAACCGCAGCAGACATCGCGGAAAATGTTTTTGCGCGCCATTTTCCCGGCTGCGATGTGCTGGTCGCATCGCGCGGCAGCGATGCCTTCGACCGGCTGAACGCCGCGAGCCCCGATCTCGTGATCCTGAATGACACGCTGCCGGACACCGACGGCGGGGCGGTGCTCGCGCGGCTCGCGGTGGATCCGTTCGCGGCGAACACGCCCGTGCTCCTCCTTGCGGATGCGGCACGGACGAACCAGTTCAATGGCAAATATCCGAACATCGCGCGCGTGCTCGCGAAGCCCGCGACGATGGACGCCCTCGCCGAAGCGGTCGCCGAAATCCTCGGCGGCAAGGCGGGCAGCCGGCGGATGCTGCCGGGCCGCACGGGCGGGCCGGCGTTCACGGGGCACACGGGAGTCATCTCGTTGCGGCAGGCGCTGCACATGGCGCAGGGCGACCGGCTCACCGGCGTGCTGCGCTTCCAGCTCGGGCGGAACCCGATCGAACTGTGGATGAATGCCGGGCGTTTCCTTTTCGCCACGACGCGAAATTTCCAGCTCTACTGCGGCGGAAGCCCGGTGATTCTCTCCGCGACGAACCTCGGCCTCATCCTCGAATCGCAGCTCAACCAGCAGATGACGGGCTGCCCGATTTTTCTATTCCTCAGCGTGCGCAATGGATTCCCGCACGACGATGTGGTGCAGATCACGCGCGACCACGGCCAGCGGCTCTTCAGCCACCTCTTCACGGCGGGGCGCATCTCGTTCGAATTTGAGGAGACGGAAAATTTCCCCGAGTACGTCGCGAATTTTCCCGCGGCCAGCGACGACGCGGACAACTGGATCCTCGGCGCGCTGCGCCACGTGAAGTTCGAGCAGATCGCGCCGGCCAAACGGCCTGATCCGAACGGCTCGCCGGCCTACACGCGCCGGGGCTACGACCTCATCCAGAAGCTCAAGCTGAACGACGTCGAGGCGCGTTTCGCATCGGCGATCAACGGTGCCGAGTCGCTGCAGGTGCTGGCGCAAAAAGTCGGCGTCCCGCTCGGCGACGCGCTGCTCGTCGTGCATCGTTTCCAGGAGCTCGAGATCGTGGATTTCTGGGGCTCGGGATCGCTCGCGCTCCCGTCGGGATCGTAGCACGGACAATCCTGTCCGCTGTCTGGCTCCGGAAAGATCAGACCGCGCTTTCACAAGCGCAGTTACGCATGCCGCATTGCACTCGCCTCGCGATTCCGCCGATGCTTGCGTGAATGAAACTCCCCGCATTCCTCTCCCCGTTGCTCGCCGTGACCGCACTCGCCGCCGATTTTCCTGCGCCCGAAAAACTGCCCGCATCCGCCGCACTGCCGGACCCGCTCGTGATGCGCGACGGCACGCGTGTGACGACGAAGGAGCAGTGGCTCACGAAGCGCGCGCCGGAGCTGCGAGCGCTCTTCGAACACTACATGTATGGCGCGCGTCCGCAGCCGCGTGCGGTGACCGGCAAAATCATCCGCGAGGACAAGGCTGCGTTTGGCGGCAAGGCCACGCTGCGCGAGGTGCTCGTGGACTGCGGACTCAATGCGCCGGTGCATCTGCTCGTCGTCGTGCCGAACGAACGCACGAAGCCCGCGCCGTGTTTTCTCGGGATGAATTTCAAAGGCAACTATCAGGTCCTCAATGATCCGAAAATCCGGATCGTGCAGGGCTGGACGAGCGACAGTTTCCCCGGCGCCGATCCGAACCGCGCTGCCGAAGCCGGACGGGGAAAGCAGAAGGGGACGTGGGCCGTCGAGCAGACGATTGATCGGGGCTACGCGTTCGCGAGCTTCTACAGCGGCGATGTGGTGCCCGATGACAAGGTGCTCGCCGAGGTCGCGCTGAAAACATTCCGCGCATCCGGCGGCGACGAGCGCGGCGCAGCGGACACGGCGATGATCATGGCGTGGTCGTGGGGATTTTCACGGATGCTCGATTACCTGCTCACCGTCCCGGAGATTGATGGCAAGCGCATCGCCGTCGTCGGCCATTCGCGCAACGGCAAGACCGCGCTCGTCGCCACGGCATTCGACGAACGCATCGCGCTCGCCATTCCCAGCCAGGCCGGCTGCGGCGGCACCGCGCCCGACCGTGTAGCGCCGGAGATCGCCGCTCCGCAGGCGGGCGGACGTCCGACCGTCGAGACGCTGCCGGTGATCAACAAGGCATTCCCGCATTGGTTCAGCGGCAATTTCAAATCGTTCAACGAGGCCGTCCCGAATCTCCCGTTCGATCAGCACGCGCTGCTCGCTCTCTGCGCGCCGCGCCCGGTGCTCTACTCAAATGCGACCGAGGACAAATGGGCAAACCCGCCCGGGCAATTCGACATGCTGCGCGCCGCCGAGCCCGTCTATCGTCTTTTCAACGCGGACAATCTCGGCGCGGAAAAAATGCCCGAGGTCGGCAAGCTGCTCGACTCGCGCCTCGGCTACTACATCCGCGAAGGCAAGCACTCGATGACCACGCCCGACTGGAAAGTGTGGCTCGACTACGCCGACAAGTGGCTCAAGCGGTAGCCGCCGCCGGCAGGAGGCAGGCTGTTTTTCATGACGAGTGACGGGGCAGGTGACATCACCTGCAAACCACACGATGCCAATCTCAGTTGGAAACCGGCATCATCAAATGATCGGGTCGTGCGTCGGACCGCCGTGAATTCCGAACTGCGTCGTCCTGCGTCCAAGTGATTTCGGCATGACGCGCGCTATAGCGTCCGGCTCTGCGCGAGCCAGGTGTGCGGGCCGAATTGTTCGCGCGCCCGTTCCTCGAGCGCGGGGCCGACGGACTGGTCGCGGAGCACTGCGAACATCGTGCTGCCGCTGCCGGACATGAGCGCGGCGGCAGTCTCGGGCTGTGCGAGCAGCCAGCGTTTCATCTCTGCGAGCTGGATGAATTTCTCAAACACGGGCCGTTCGAGATCGTTCACGAGCGTGATGCCGCCGAGTGTCTGCGGCGCGTAATTTGCGCCGGGGATTTCGAGCGAGTCGCGCCAGCGCTGGTAGGCCCACGGCGTGGGCACGCCGAAGGACGGCTTCATCATCAGCAGCGGGAGCGACTGCGGGAGCGTGCAGGGCTCGACGATCTCGCCGCGACCGCGGCACCACGCGGCGCTGCGCACGAGGAAGAACGGGATGTCGCTGCCGATCTCCGCGGCGATGCGCGTGAGTTTCCCGAGCGGCAGGTGCGTCTGGAAAATCTCGTCGAGGGCGAGCAGCGTCGTCGCGGCGTCCGAGCTTCCGCCGCCGAGTCCCGCGCCGTGCGGCGTTTCCTTTTTCAGAAAAATACGGACGTGCGGCGCGATGTGCGTCGCCTCGAAAAATCCCCGGGCCGCGCGCACGACGAGGTTCGTGCCGTCGGCGGGCAGCGTCGTATCGCTGCATGTGAAGGCGATCCCGCCGCTGCTGCTCCGATCGATCTCCAATGTGTCGCGGATCGCGATCGGCGACATGAGCGTCGCGATCTCGTGGAAGCCGTCCTCGCGCCGGCGGACGATGCGGAGCGAGAGGTTGATTTTTGCGGGTGCGAAAAACTGCATCACGGATTTGCGCGTGCGCGGCGCTTGAGCAGGAAGGTTGTCTCCGGATTGCCCGCGCGCACCTTGGTCGTCCGCCCTGCCGGGCCGGTGAGCTGCAGGCCGCGGTTTGCCCACTCGAAGATCCCGCCCTCGAGCACCTGCACCCGTGCGTAGCCGCGCTTGATGAGACTCTCGGCGACGGGGAATGCGTCGGCCCCCACGGCGTCGTAGATCACGACCGGTTCGCCCGTGGTTGCCGGGACTCCAAACGACGCCGGCGTGTCGTCGCGGTCCATGCGCTTCGCGCCGGGCAGGTGGCTGAATTCATAGTCCGCCTGCGCGCGCACATCCACGAGCACGGGCTTTGGGGCGTCCGGCCTGCCGAGCCATTCCTTGAGCCCGTCCGAGTCAATGCGGCTGATGGACGGGTGGCGCTTGCGCAGCTCCTCCTTCGTGCGCTCCCATCTCCACGGGAAGTATGCGAGCCGCAGCGCGAAGCCGATCGCCGCGAGCAGGACCAGCACCATGATCCCGAACGGAGTGAAACGCCCGCCGGAGCCGCCTTCCTTCATCGCCTAAGACTTCAGCGGGACATTGCGCTTCTTCGGGCCGTGCTTGTCCTCGGTGAGATAGGACACGGAGCCGTCGGGCTTCACGCGCATCCCGATCTCCCTGTTCCCATCGGCGAGGAGGGCGTGGGAAAAGCGCACGATCCACGAGATCTTGCCGCCGATGAGCGAGTCGGTCTCGAGCGCGATGGAGACGATGTGCGGCGCGTTCCTGCCATGCGTGGCGAGATAGTCGGTGGCGACTTTCGCGACGTGGAGCGCGTCAATGCGGGGCGCGTTATCCGCATTCGCACTTTGCAAAAAGGCGGATGCGCCGAGCGTGATGACGGCGCACAGCGCGAGGCAGCGGCGGGTGAGGGATGTGGTTTTCATAGGCCGAGGGATTTTCTGATTTCGGGGATCGTGCCGGCGCTGCCGAGCAGTTTGTTCCGGCCCGCGATGAACTTCGCGTATTCGTTTTGGAAGATGATTCCCGGCGGGCGGAAGTCGAACTCGCCCGGCTTGTCGCGGAAAAATTCGCGGTGCACGCGCGTCCATACGAGGCGTCCGTCGGTGTCAATGTTCACCTTCGTCACGCCGAGCTTCGCGGCGGGCAGGTATTCGTTTTCATTCACGCCGCACGCGCTCGGGTCGAGCTTGCCGCCGGCGGCGTTGATGCGCGCGACTTCCTCTTTCGGCACGGACGACGAGCCGTGCATGACGATCGGCACGGGCGGCAGGCCCGCGGCTTTGATGATGTCGCGGATCTTTTCGATCACGTCGAAGTGCAGCGACTGCTGGCCCTTGAATTTGTAAGCCCCGTGGCTCGTGCCGAAGGCCGCCGCGAGCGAGTCGCAGCCGGACTTCTGGATGAATTCCAGCGCCTCGTCGGGATTCGTGAGGCACGCATTTCCCTCGTCCACCACGATGTGTTCCTCCACGCCGCCGAGCATCCCGAGTTCGGCCTCGACGCTGATCCCCTTGGCGTGCGCGCGGTCGCAGACGCGCTTGGTGATCTCGATGTTCTTCTGGAGCGGATCGTGCGACGCATCAATCATCACCGAGGAGTAAAATCCCGAGTCAATGCAGTCGTAGCACGTCTCCTCGTCGCCGTGGTCGAGATGCACGGCGAAGATGGATTCTGGAAAAATCTCCTCGGCGCTGCGGATGATGGCTTCGAGCATCCGCTTGTCCGTGTACTTCCGCGCGCCCTTTGAAATCTGGATGATGAAAGGAGCCTGGCTTTCGATGCAGCCGCGAAAGAGCCCCATGGTCTGCTCGGCGTTGTTGATGTTGTATGCCCCGATTGCAAACTTGCCGTAGGCGACCTTGTATAATTGCGCGGTGGTGACGATCATAAGCGGGGAGTGGAACGGCATCGCACGCATTCCGGCAAGCGAAGA